>JBJKPQ010000131.1:0-22034 GCA_046706305.1 Bacteroidales bacterium | reverse complement strand
TTCGAATACTATATCCGGGCCTTTCGGTTCTGCATTGAGTATTTTTTTTATGATATCTTCAGTTAGAGGGTTTCCTGTCATGTCCGCCTTTTCTTTAGCGGCTATTGCCAGTCTGTCATTTATCTTGTCGGTTACAAATATTTTACCAGCTCCCTCTGCCTTTGCAGCCAGCATTACACTCATTCCTATCGGTCCGAAGCCCAGTATACCTATGCTTAGGTCCTTTACTCCACCTGATTTTTTTACAGAGTATACTCCAATAGCCAGGGGTTCGGATATTGATCCGTGATCAGGCTCCAGGTTTCCTGTCAGTGGAAAGCAGGATGTCTCAGGCATGACGATATATTCCATAAGACATCCTTCAGCCTGACCGGGACAACCGAGAAACCTGAGGTTCCTGCATGTGTGATGTCTGCCTGCCCTGCACTGGTCACATTCCCAGCAAGGCATCGCCGGGTCGACGGCTACACGGTCACCCGGTTTTACACGTCTTACATCACTTCCTGTCTCTGTTACAACTCCTGCCCCTTCGTGCCCGACTGTAAAAGGGTATTCAACAACCTGTGATCCAATCTGTCCCTGTGTGTAATAATGGATATCTGAACCACATACTCCTACAACTGACATTCTTATTTTCACTTGTCCGGGTTCAGATATAACAGGCTCAGGAATATCTTTCATCTCCATCTGCCTTATCCCGGTGAGCATCATCGCCTTCATAAATACTTTCTTTGAAGGCAAAGATATGAAATTTTGTTGTCCTGCGGTTATGCGGTTATGCGGTTATGCGGTCTCGCGGTTATGCGGTCTTGCGGTCCTGCGGTCTTGCGGTCCTGCGGTTAGGAATTGTCAGGTGTAGTATTTGTGAAGGCTGGCGCTCGTGTATTTTGCCTTTTGGTACACTTTAATAATATTATAATATTCACGCATTACTCATTTATACAAATTTTATCTTGAGAAAGATATACGGAATAGGAGAGGCACTGGTAGATATTATTTTTAAGGATAATCAGCCCCAGGCCGCAAAAGCTGGCGGATCTGTTCTTAACAGTGTAGTTTCGATGGGCAGGATGTCTTTGCCTGTGTCATTCATAAGTGAATACGGGCAGGATAATGTTGGTTTGCTTATTGATAATTTTCTGAAAGACAATGGTGTAGATACTTCATGCGTTCATCGGTTTAAAGATGGTACCACTTCTCTGGCACTTGCTTTTCTGGATGAGAATAATGACGCGCACTATACTTTTTACAAAGACTATCCTGAAAAACGCCTGGATATTGAATTTCCCGAAATAAATGAGGATGATATTGTACAATGTGGATCTTTTTATGCCATATGGCCTGAGATCAGGGAGTAATTCAGGAAATTCATTAGTACGGCTAAGGAAAACGGGGCAATTGTATTGTACGATCCCAACTTCAGGGCATCTCATTTGTCGGAACTGGAAAATCTCAAGCCTCTTATAATTGAGAATATGAAGATGGCAAGTCTGTTAAGAGGTTCCGATGAGGATTTTCTCAATATCTTTGGAGCCAGGACTCCTGATGAGGCTTGGGCAACTGTTAAGAATTACTGTAAATGTCTTGTTTATACTGCCAATACCGAGGGTGTATATGTAAGGACAAGCTCCTTTTCCGGAAAGTTTCCGGTGAAATCTATCACTCCAGTCAGCACAATAGGAGCGGGTGATAACTTCAATGCCGGTATGCTGACTTCACTCTACAGGCTCGACATTAAGAATAAACAGCTTGACCAGATAGGGGAAAGAGAATGGTCGGAGATAATTGGAACAGCTGTGGATTTTGCCACTCATGTCTGTATGAGCTATGAGAATTATATATCTGAAGAATTCGCCGCGAACCTTAAATGAGTCTCTTCGGCACTTTATTTTATATGTATATCAGTGAAAGCCTGGTGTACCGGGAGCAGATAGCACCATGTATGAGTTTTCAATTTATATTTGTTTCGCATTAGCCAGCAGATATTTCTCTGCTTCGAGCGACCAGATATAGTCATTTGCTGAAACAATCTCATTAAGGCCTTTGTAAAAATCATCTTTCTCTCCGAGTGAACCCAGCTCATTTAGCGCCACCAGTGGCATTGATATATTTGTATAGATGAGTTTTTTACCTCCCGGTATCTGAGGCAGTGTAAGAGTTGTTTCCACAACAGCATCCAGCCCTCCTACATGAGTAATCATAACTGCAGGATTTATCTTCCCCTCCGACATCATTGCGAGTGACTCTTTCATATCATCAGTATTCCCCCCTGAAGTTCCAACTATATGGGTGAAGGCATAGTGAACATTATAAAAATTGAATTCTGCTTTAAAATCAGGATTGGTAGGGCCCGCAAAGAAATTCAGGCAACCATCAAACCCCAGTATTGCGTCACCTGTTTCTACAACAGGTTTTACCGGTGCAAAGATGAATACATCATCGTACCCTTCTCCACCCGTCAGGTTGCGCAGGTGTGTGGCAGGATCAGTTAATCCGGATGTGTTTACATAAACCAGTTTTATACCCAGAGAATCAGCATGGTCTGTTGTGAAGAGTGATGCTGCCCTCTCAAGTCTCTTTTCATCAATATCAGTTACCACAAGCAACTCCGGTTTGCGGACCTGGTGCAGAGCATAGTCAATTGCTCCCAGTCCCATGGGACCAACACCGGCCAGTATCGCCATTTTACCGCCTTCCTTAATACCCATTTTATGCACATAAGTCCCCGGTGGAATATGGTATGAAGCATGAAAAGCGCCAATAATACACGACATAGGCTCGGACAGTGATGCAGGGAAATAGGCTTCACCATCATAGTTAAGAAGGCAACCGGCTTCCATTACTATGGAAGGAATAATGATGTAGGTAGCATCTCCGCCAATATACTGAAATGAGTATCCCGGAGCATCAAGAGTACCCATGCTGCTCATTGCCGGCTGGATGGAGAATTTTTGACCTGCGTGGAATTTCTTTTGCCATTTTTTTCCAACCCGAATAATGGTTCCGGCAAATTCATGTCCTATTATAGTTGGATTATCGGCCACATTATCAGGTACCCTTTTATGGTCGGAGCCCTGAAGTGCCGCCTTATGTGATGACATACATATGCTGTCAGAAACAACATGTGCAAGTATTTCATCATCGCTTATTTCAGGCAAATCAAACTCTTCAAGGCGAAGATCCTTCTTCCCGTAAATTCTTACTGCTTTTGTCCTCATTAATTGTTATTTTAAAATTAGCAGCCTTCACCTTCCGTTTGCTGCCAGCTGACTAACCAAGCATTACCTGTCCGCCTGTTACAGGTATTGCCTGACCAGTTTCATATTCCTGGTCCATAACATAAAGTATGGCCTTCATAAGATCTTCGAGCCTGCATCCGCGTTTCAGAGGCACCTGGTCTTCATAGAATTTCCTGACATCTTCAATAGTCCTGGCTCCGGGTACCTTACCTGTTTTCAGGTACTGAAGAAAAAGACCATTATGCGGATCAGACCAAAGCGGACCCTCATAAAAATTGCCGGGGCATACCGAATTAACTTTAATCCTGTATGGTGCCAGTTCAAGTGCAAAAGACTGTGTAAGTCCGATACCACCGAATTTTGCACCGGAATAAGCAAAGTTCCTGTTACTGCCCCTCAGTCCCGATTTTGAATTGATCTGGATGATATCCATAAAATAATCAGGGTTCTCCCTGTTTTGCAGCCTCATTATTTCGGAAGCATACTTAGCACAATGGAAATAGCCTGAATAATTTACCATTGTGACCCGGGAAAAAGTATCAGTGTCAATCTCTTCGAGTCCTCCGGCATGGAGAATACCTGCGTTGCTAATCATTATGTCAAGTCCTCCGAATTCCTTCACCGTTTCTGAGATCAGTTCTTTAACTGACTCGTGATCAGACACATCTGTTTTTACAAAAAGAGCCTTTTGGGGAGATTTCCCGGAATTAAGCTCTTCTGCAATAGCCCTGCCGGAATCTTCTTTCAGATCTGCGATAACAACATTTAACCTCTTGCTGAACAATGCTTTTGCGATACCTGCACCAAAACCCTGTGCTCCGCCGGTGACTATAGCAATCCTGTTATTGAGTTTACTTGTATGTTCCTTGTCGGAAGCTACCTTTCTCCTGTAATTTTCCACTTCCCACTTATCTATAAAATCAACCTGCTCAGGTGTCATAAATTTAATTCCTCCGCATTGCTGTGCATAATAACTTATCTTGATAAGATCCTCATAAACATCCAGCGCAGTCCCGGCTTCAATGTAATTCTCAGCAATAGCAAAAACGCCCATGTTTTTAATGATAAAGATCCTGGGTTTGTACCCGTATTCGCCTGTAAAATGGGGCAACTGGTACCTGATTGATTCGATTATCTTTTCAGGTGAGGATGATTGTTCAATAAACATGTACCTGGTCTTGCAGTATACGATAATATCAGGTGTCAGTGGCAGTGATATCTTATGGAATTCCTGCTGGTTCTGGTAAAAACGTTCGATCAATGTATTGTGCCGAAACCTGATGATACCGGGTTTGCCCTCTGACAGGAGCATCCTTATACCCGGAAGAACCTTGTTAAGCTCAGGATTATATTGTAAGGGAGCTATTTCAGGCAAAGGTGAAAGATGGTTGTCTGCCTTTTTGTCGATCTCCCTGTAGAGTTGTTTTATTTCATCTGTTGTGTCAGCAGAAGCAAAAACACCATGATTCTCAAGGAAAATTATCTTAGGATCGTGGTTGTATTTTTCGCGGTAGGCTGTGATCTCGGACAGCAGTTTTTTAAACAGGGTATAACCAGGGTCAGTATAAGGTACGAAAAGAACCAAATCACCAAACAGGTTATGAATAATTGTTTTAGCATTTCTGCTGCAAAGAATTCCATTGATTTTTGTTGGATGTAAATGGACCACATACCTGTATGAAATTATCTCGTGCAGAGATGTTTCTACCGAAGGCCGTTTGGTTTTATCCTTTCCTGTAATGCTTAGAAAAATATCAGTTTTGACCTGTTCTTCCCTTGTTGCAGGATCTTCCGAGTATATGCTTTCGGAAATAATCCTTAGCCTTTCCCTGCTAAGGGTAACAAGACCTTCTTCAGTGAGGTCCGCTAAGGACTGACCGCTGGCTTTTATCCATATTGTTTTTTCATCTTTAAAAGATGTATTTCCACCTCCCGCTATAACATAATCAGGATTATTCCCGTAAAATCCTGAGATTTCTAACAGATCAGTTATTTCCTCTTTCATTGTTATACTTGTTTAGGTAATATTCTATCACCAGTCTTCCCAGATCTGCAAGGCTTTCCCTTTGTTTCGTGTGATGAGTCCCGTCGGGAAGTACATATCCCTGCCGGCCGTCTGCCCTGAGGTACTGGTGTGCAGCTATAACACATGCCCCGTTCCATGCTATTCTTTTAAGATTGCTGTCGAGCTCTTCTGAACCCCTGGCAGTTACTTTAAGTGGTAACATTTCGGGTGTATTATGTTCAGTCCCGAAAGTTATTACATAGCCTCTTTTGTCGAAGAACTCTACAAAATCCTTAAGCCTGTTTAAATCATTCCTGCCGGGTATGAGTTCAATACATGCGACTCCCATCTTTTTAAGAGAATGGTGCAGCCTTTCAGGATCAGATTCAAAATCAGTAAGCTTGCCGGAAGGATCGTCAAGAAGAACAGGGTAACAGGGTATTCCCCCGGCTTTGATTATAATCTTTATTATCTTTTTCAGTCCGAGAAAAGAATCATTATCTTCTTCAACAAAGGCAGCACCTCCGCTTTTAAGAAGGTTGGCGCGTATCTCGTTTTCGAGAGCAGTATAATCGAACATATCGGCTTCTGACTTCCTGCCACCGTACAGGTTCTCCAGGAACCGTGCCTGTTCTTCTGCTGTCGAAAAGTTTTCCATTGCCATTATTCGAAGTGCTTTTGCTATATGTCTTTCCCTGACAAGCTCATGTGCATGCTCTTTCCTTATTATTTCATAAGATAAGACCAACGAAGGATGATCCGGAACAATAAGGTCATTGATTTTCTCAATCATCGCTTTTACCTGCACCTGGGTTTCTTTTATAACATTCCTGAGCTGAAGTTTTTGTACAAGACCAGTTCGGAAAGGATAATCAAGGCCTTTCCCACTGAAATAAATCCTGCCAGGATTATGCGGATCATTTATCCTGATCCCTTTATCCTGTTCTTCTTTCAGGAGCCCTATGAATTCAATGTTGAACAAAGGGAAGATCCCGTTTTCCAGGCATTTTTTATGAAACTCATCATAGCCGTCGGCAACAAAGAAATCATTTATTCCAAGAGCTGCTATATTTTCTTCCACTGCCATTTTGAAGACCGTATCAAGGTCCATAAACGCACTGAATGAATAGGGCGTATGTATATGCCCGTTAGCCTCCCTGTATTCCGGCAGTATCTTGCCGTTCATTTCTTTTTTCAAGACATTGTAGGGCGGAAAATCATCAAGAAAATGTTTCATTTATGTTGTTGTGTTTCTGATTTTATGCTTTCATACAAAACTTCTGATATTCTTCCGGTGAAGGTTACCATTCAATAACTTCATCAGGCACTTCCGGCAGGGAGTTATATATCCAATCGGCTTCATCCAGGTCTGAAGAGCTGAACGATGAGGTTATGGCAAGGCACCTGCATCCTGCAGCTTTCCCAGCCTTAATTCCACTTACTGCATCTTCAACCACAAGGCATTCCTGAGGTTTCAGTCCAAGGGCAGCAGCGGCTTTAAGATATATCTCAGGGGAAGGCTTCCTCCTGGTCACATCCTGTCCGGTTATAATAGCTTTGAACAGTTCAGCGGGTATACCTGTTTCCTCCAGGTTGATTTTCATTTTAATTTTGTCAGCGCTTGTGGCCAGAGCAAGCGAAAGTCCCCTGTTTCTACACCTGGTTATAAATTCATCTGCACCCGGCAAAGGTCTGAGCTGGCCTTTTACCATTTCGGAATAGATACCATAAGTTCGGGCTTTTGCTTTTTCAATATCTATTTCTTTTCCATATTTTTCAGCAACTCCACCTATATACCTGTTTTCACCAGTACCTACAAAAGGCAGAAAATCTTCTTCTCTTACTTTTTCCCCCATCTCTTCAAACATCTTAATTGCTGCTTTACAAATAAACTGTTCTGAATCGACCAGTACACCATCCATATCGAAAAGAACTCCTTTTATCATCTGAATATTTTTTCTATTTCACTTATCCTTGATTCGGTAAGAGGACTTTTTTGCCCGCTCAGCCCGGCAATAAGTGTCATCCTTGCTGCATTTTCCAGGACCTCAATCCTGTCGAAAGCCTGGAGTAGAGATGAGCCTGCGGCCACAATCCCATGGTTCTCCAGGAGAAGGATTTCCGATTTAGATATGTTTCCCGAAACAATTTCAGCCAGTTCATCAGTCCCCATGAGAGCATAAGGCACCATGACAGGTTGACCGAGAATAGCTGTGGCTTCAGCAGTCAGGTTCGTGTTAATTTCATGCTTTAAGGCCGTGAATGTTGATGCAAATACCGGGTGAGCGTGAATGATACCTCTTATATCATACTTTTTACGGTATATCGCCAGATGCATTCCTGTCTCTATAGATGGCTTAAGATCGGGAGTCAGGTTTGTTCCGGTTATATTAATTATTCCAACTTCTTTCCATTTCATGAAACCTTTGTCGGTGGCAGACGGAGTAATAAGGATATGTTCATCACTTACCCTGAGTGAAATGTTTCCTCCTGATGTTGTTGTCAGTCCCCTGTCATAAAGACGTCTCATGAAACGTGCAACCTCTTTTCTTTCGGAAGTGTATTTGTCTGACAGCTTCATAATTATATATCCACCAGGTCTATAACGCCGTTCAATACATATTTTGGACTATAAGGAAACCTGTCAATATCTTCCCTGGCTGTTATTCCACTTAAGACAAGCAGGGTGTCTATTTCAGATTCAAGTCCGCACAAGACGTCAGTATCCATCCTGTCGCCAATCACAATAGTGTCTTCTCTGCGCATACCAAGTCTTTTAAGTCCGCTTCTCATCATCAGGGGGTTTGGTTTGCCCACGAAATAAGCCTTTTTACCTGATGCAATTTCAATCGGAGCAATAAGAGCCTTAGTTGAAGGAGTAACACCATCTTCAACCGGACCACTCACGTCGGAGTTCGTACCAATAAGTTTTGCTCCTTTCAGAACAAGGTTGAGAGCACGTTGTATCTGTTCAAAATTATAATTATGGGTGTCGCCTACAACAACATAATCGGGATTCACATTATTCACTGTATAACCAACACTGTAAAGTGAATGTATGAGACCTGCCTCACCAATGACATAGGCACTTCCGTCAGGTTTCTGGTTGGCAAGGAAGCTTGCAGTTGCCAGGGCACTTGTGTAAAAATGTTCTTCTCCCACCTTAATACCCAGCCTTTTAAGCTTCTCGTGAAGTTCTTTGGGAGTTCTTTCACTTGAGTTAGTGAGAAAAAGGAATTTTTTGCCGGCCGTTTCCAGCCATGTAACGAACTCGGTGACACCGGGTAATAGCCTATTACCATGGTAAATCACTCCGTCCATATCTATAATAAACCCTTTCTTATTCCTTATCTTATCAATGAAGTCTTCCATAAATAAATATTTATCAGACAAAGATACCTATGATTTTGTTTTTTCAGTTGTTAATTTAGTGAGTATTCGGGAATTTTCAAATTTGGTAATAGCGGATTATATTCTTTACAGGAGAAAATTAATGTCAGTAGTTGCAGGCTTTCACCAGCTTCGGAATGAATTGCAAATTCTCGCTGATGCCTGTATGAATCAAAATTCAGAACGATAAACCGTTTCAGCCTTCTTTACGGTCCTCCTTCCTGTAAAGGATATGCAGAAGAGTAGGGAAGATTATTAGAAGCAACGGCAAGGCTATAACAAAACCGCCTATGACTGCGATAGCCAGTGGTTGATGCATCTGGGCCCCGGTACCAATTCCAAGGGCAAGGGGCATAAGGGCGATAATTGCACCAAGGGCTGTCATCAGTTTTGGTCTGAGCCGGGTTGAGATAGCAAAAACAAGTGAATCATCAACAGACCCTTTCTTCCTGTTTGTTGAATATTGCTGGAAAGTGAATATTGCATTTTCTCCTATTATACCTACCATCATAATCAGGCCGGTGTAACTTCCAACATTAAGAGGCGTATGAGTGATATACAAGGCTATAAGGCTTCCCGATACTCCGAGAACTGCTATGAACAGGATGGCTATGGCTGCCCTGAAATCCCTGAAGACAAACAGCATGAGGGCAAATACAAGAAGACTTGAAAGAATGAGTATTATAAGGAGTTCGCTGAATGACTGTTGCTGGTCGGCATACTGGCCCCCGTATTCAATATTGTAACCCTGTGGCAGGGATATCCTGCTGCGTATTATATTCTTTATATCCTTCATGGCACTTCCCAGGTCCCTGTTATTAAGCCTTGCAGTAACAATAGAAACTGATTTGAGATTATCCCTGTTTATCTCGGCAACTCCTTTGGTAAGTTTTACAGAGGCAAGTCTGTTCAAAGGGACAAGTTTCCCTTCAGCTGTAAAGACAAACTGTTTTTCTATAGTGGCCAGACTGTTCCTTGTACTGTTCGGATATATCATTCTTATGTCGGTAAGTTGTTCTTTTTCAAGTATATTACCGATGATGTCACCCCGTGATATTGTCTGTAACTGGTACTGAAGCGAGGCAGGAGTTATGTTATACCGGGCAAGTTTTTGCTGGTCGGGGATAATATTGATGGAGGGACCGGCTATGATAATACCGTCGAAAACGTCGGCAATGCCCTGCACATTTTCAATATCAGCTGCAACCTGTTTAGCCAGTTCGTTCAGCCTGTTCTGGTCATCTCCGAATATCTTTATTTCTATGGGCTGAACTGAAGCCATAAGATCGCCAAGCATATCGCCTATAACCTGGCCGAAGTCAACTTCAAGGGCCGGCTGTGTAGCTTCCACTCTTCTTCTTATATCGTCTATTACTTCAACCGTGCTCCTTTTCCTTTTGTCTTTAAGCTGAATAAGATAATCACCATCATTGGGTTCGGTTATAAAGAACCCCATCTGTGCCCCGGTCCTCCTCGAGTATGACTCAACTTCAGGTATGCTTACAATTATTTTTTCAACTTCCTTAAGCATCCTGTCGGTCTCTTCGAGTGAGGTTCCCGGAGGTGATTTATAATCAAGGACTATTGATCCTTCATCCATTTCGGGAAGGAAGCCTGTTTCAAGCTTTGGAAGTA
Organism: Bacteroidales bacterium; assembly: GCA_046706305.1. Lineage (GTDB taxonomy): Bacteria > Bacteroidota > Bacteroidia > Bacteroidales > VadinHA17 > LD21. The sequence goes on along the minus strand of JBJKPQ010000131.1, from coordinate 11,765 downwards.
TAAGATAAATAGACAGCAAAAGAGCAAGAATGACACCAATGCTTATATATGGTCTTTTTATGAAGAATCCAACCCAGTTTCTTGTTTTGGTCAGTTTAATTTTTTCCTCTTTTTTCTCAGGGAAAAGTGATCTTATCCGCGAGAACCAAAGGTATATGACAGGAAGTCCGATCCATGTCACAAAGAAAGAGCATACAAGTGTTATGATCATTGTGTTTGTAAGCACATTAAAATATGCTCCTGCTACCCCGCCTAATAACATGAAAGGAATAAATATAACAATTGTACTGAGTGATGATCCCAGCATTGACGGAAACAGGTATTTAACTGCCTGAAAAACAAGTTCATCTGACGATCTTTCGGGGAATTCCTCATGTGTCCTGTGAATTTGTTCCACTACCACCACAGCATCATCTATAATCAGCGCTATCGCAGCTGCAATAGCTCCGAATGTCATGATATTAAGAGTATAACCTATGCTGTAGAGCACAATGATTGTAAGAAGCAGGGTAACCGGAATTGTAACCAGGATTGTGGCACTGGCTCTGAAAGATCTGAGGAAAGTAATTGCTACAAGAATTGCCAGCAAAAGGCCGATCCACAGACTGTCATTAACGCTTTTAATTGCTTTATTTACAAAATCAGCCTGGTCGTAATAATACGACACATGTACATCCTTTGGCAGAATCTGTTCCAGTTCCTTCTGTTTTGACGATACAACCCTGGCAAGACTGATGAGATTGGCATTTGGCTGTTTGAGGATGGCTACCAGGAGTCCCTGTCGTCCGTTAGCATTTATCCTTGTGTATTCTGTTCTTTCATGCACTTCAACCTTTGCAATATCATTTACCCTGATAATCCGTTTTCCGTCATTTTTAAGTACGACATTTTCTATATCGCTTAGATTATACAGCCCTGCATCGGTAATATTAAGATAAAGACGTCTGTAATCAGAGACAAGACCATTTGAGGTTATGAAATGATTCTGGCTAAAAATGGTTTGTATCATTTCCGGTGTTATGGAGAAAGACCTCATTTTAAGCTGGTTGAGCTCTATCCAGAACTCCTTTGTCTTGCCACCTATTATACCCACCGATGATACCCCTTCTATCTGCGAGAGGAATGGTTTTATTGTATATGTGGCAAGCATATTAAGTTCAATGGCAGACCTTTTATCACTCTCCACAGTAAAACCTATCACGGGCAGTATGGAGGGATTCATCTTTTCCACCTCTATCTGCACATCAGACGGAAGCTGATTTTTAATCTGGGCGATGCGGGATTCGAGCATCTGCTGGTTGACATCTATATTGGCATTCCAGTTAAGGAAGGCTGATATCTCACAAGTGCCACGGCTTGTTGTGCTTCTCAACAGCTTCAGGTCAGGAACCTGTTTAATGGCATCTTCCAGGGGCCTTGTAACAGTTACCATCATCTTATCGACCGGTTGTTCACCGTTATCAGCGATGATTTTCAGTTTGGGAAATGTTATCTCCGGGAACAATGACACCTGTATACTTCCGTATAGGAAGAGACCTCCGGCAATAATAACAGCTATAATGACAGATATTGGGTTTTTATAGGAGAGGAAGAAATTCTTCATATCATTATTCTGTTTTTACAGATACGCTGGCAGTATCAGGAAGCCCGTAGTTACCGGTTAACAAGATCCTGTCGGAAGGTGATAACGGAGGTTCTGTTATCTGTACCTGGTCGTTATCCTCATATCCCTTTTTTACCGGTATCTTTACAGCTGTCGAATCATTAATAAGTTTCATGATCCAGAACTCCGTCTGTGTTTCATTGCCAAGTACTGCGCCCTTGGGTAGTACAGCCGCATTCTCGGAGACCGATTTAATCAAATGTACATTGCCAATAAGGTTAGCCGGAAGTCCTGCCGTACGTGACGGTTTTATAATATATTTAACAGTCTGGGTCTGCATATCCATCTCCGGCATTTTACGCGTTATAGTGCCGGTTAGTATGCTGTTGTCAGGTAATTCTATCCTGCATCTGCGGTTTTGATTAATATATTTTTCAAGCTGGAAGGGCACTTCCAGAAGAAAGACCAGAGACGACTGGTCGTCTACTGAAGCGAGCTGGTCGCCTTCCTGTACAAAGTCACCCTGCTGAAATGATACAGAGTTTATCACACCATTTGTTTTTGACTCAATGCTTATGATACCTTTGAATTTTAGATCCGGATCTGCCTGGCCGGCGTCTCCCAGAGCCAGCGCTTCCCTCGTCTTTATGGTAAAGAGAACCTGTCCGGGTATGACCCTGTCGCCCTGATGTGCCATCATATTCTCTATTACCCCTGCAGTTGTTGACCTTACGACACTTGTGTTCAAAAAGTATGTCACTGCCGGCAGGTCCACGCCTGATGTTACACTTTTAAATGCAACAGGTACAATAGTTACTGGGGTCTTTGCCTCCGGTTCTTTGATTTCATTGGTACCTGTATTCTTACATGACATGGGTATTGCCAGTAAAAATGCAGATGAAATCAATATTAGTGCAGATCTGTATCTATTCGACATAGCTGAATTATTATTGTGTCAGGAGAAAATTCATTTCATTTATGATCTGAAGCTTCTGAATATTGATAAGGTTTATGTTTCTCTTAATAGTTTTATAATTTTTAATTGCATTGATATATTCGGTCATACGAATATTCCCTGCTTCAAGCTGATCGCGCAGTGCATCAACAAGACGTCCGGAATTTTTTACCTGCTCATCGAGCTTTTCCGACATTGCTTCGAGACTTTTAAGATCGTCAGTGTACTGTTTCAGCTGTATGTAATATTGTTTCCGAAAATTATCCTCATACATTTGCCTGCTGTTCTCGCTCAGTTCAAGCTTATGTTTTTCAATATCCCTCTGGTTTCCGTCATAGATGGGAACACTAAGGCTCACTCCCGCACTATAACCGAAGTGCCTGTAAAAGTTCCATGGATTGCTGCTAAGAAACCCTGCGTCAGCAAACCAGCTTATCTTTGGCCTGTAACGCAGGTCTACAGCTTTTTTGTCATTAACAATCTGCATGCTGTCAATCTTATAACGTATGAAGGAAGGCAGCCTGGAAATATCTGATGCGCCCCGGGGTATCAGGTCCGGTTCAGTGAGTTGGTATAGTGTTGTATCTCCTATTCCACATATGAGGTTAAGCAGCATCAGGTCTTTCCTGTACTGGGCACTGAGCTGATTTACAAGTAATTCCTGTGACTGTGTTTCGACAAGAAGAGCAAGGTAATCGGTCTGGTTACTTACACCGTTCTTTACGAAATTCAGTACAATATCATTTTCTTTTCTCATCAGCTGAAGAAAATTTCTGTTAAAGGAAAAGTCGCTGTATACCGACCATGCTGCCAGGTACTGATCCGTAATAGATTTCACAAGTTCATTTGTCGTTACTTTTGTGGAATTAGTTGCAAGTCGTTTCTGTAACCCTGCTGCGTATAGCTTATTTGCAGTCTCACCTTTGTTCAGGATGTTCTGTGATACTCCGACAACAGCAGTATAATTTCCTCCGTCTGTTATAACGTCGTCATAACCAAAATTATGGTAAAATGGAAAGTACTGCAAGGAGGATCTTGCTTCAAGGAAAGGTTTCTTTGCAGCCCTTACCAGAAGGCTGTCGGCCAGTGCAGCACCGGCCTGGTTCCTGTAATCATTCAAAAGAGGACTGTTGCTTACTCCTTCATTCAAATAATAATCAAGGCTTCTTGTCTGTCCGTCAGCAAATAAAACCAGGAGCGAAAGTAATAGGATTAAAAAGCCTTTCTTGTACATAAAAATCTATTATCAGGGTTACGCTGTTTAACAAAATAACTCTCAAAATTGTTAAATAATTCTGAAGTAAATCTGTACTGTTCTACATTCTGACAATTTAAATCCCCTTTTTATTCAATGTAATTTGCTTTTCTTCAGAATAAGTGTTTTTGCTGATATGTCCTTCCAGTGGCATTATTTTCTCATGTATAGCATCTAATATCCAGTCAGGCTGAGGAAAGAAATATTTCTCCATTTCATAAGCCGGTGTTATCCAGTTCCTGGAGCCTACAACAACAGGCGGAGCATCGAGTTCATCGAATGCGAGTTCGGTTATTGTCTGGGCCATTTCCTTTAAGAAGGAACCTCTTGAAGTTGCATCACTTGTAAGAACCAGCCTTCCTGTTTTTCGTACTGATTCGATCACAGGTTCGTAGTTGAATGGCACCAGGGACCTGGCATCAATAATCTCAGCGCTTATGCCATGTTTTTCTCTTAGCATGTCAGCGGCCTTTATGGCCTGGTAGAGAGTAGCACCTATAGTGAGTATTGTGATGTCAGATCCGGTTCGTTTAATGTCCGGTTCACCGAAAGGTATTTCATAATATCCTTCTGGTACACCTCCTTTATGAAACATTTCTCCAACATCGTATATCCTCTGGCTCTCGAAGAAGATTACAGGATCAGTTCCCTGCAGGGCCGTGTTCATTAATCCTTTAGCATCATAGGGCGTTGCCGGAAATACAACTTTTAACCCGGGAATATGAGCCGTAAGAGATGACCAGTCCTGTGAATGCTGAGCTCCGTATTTTGAACCAACTGAAACCCTTATCACCACGGGCATCTTTATCAGGTTACCACTCATGGCCTGCCATTTAGGTAACTGGTTAAATATCTCATCACCTGAACGGCCTATGAAGTCGCAATACATTATTTCGGCAATAACCCTTCCTCCGCACATTCCATAACCAATGGCCGTTCCCACAATAGCACCTTCAGAAATTGGTGAGTTGAACAACCTGTGGTAGGGGAGAGCTTCTGTTAATCCGCGATATACTGCAAAAGCACCGCCCCAGTCGCGGTTTTCTTCCCCCCATGCGGCCAGTGTGGGGTCTTTATAGAACCTGTCTATCACAGCTTCAAAAATCCCATCCCTGAGTTGAAACATCCTGGCTTTTGATACGGGGTTGCCACCAGTGTCGGTATGAAACCGTACCTTGTTATTAATGGATTTGACCCGCGGGTTATCATTCAAAGGCATCAGGACATCAGGCTCCCTGTCTTCCATCCGGTCACAAGAGCTGTCTGAGAACATCATCCTGCCTATACGGTCAGGGTCGTTATCAAGGTTAAGTAACGGTGAGATGTTATCATCGATGCTCAGGGTAAGGATGTGTTTAAGTAATTCACATGCACCGGTCCTGATGTCAGATAGTTCATCCTGTGTTGCCAGACCCGATTCTGTCAGCAACTTCCCGTAGGATACTATTGAATCCTGTTCCTGCCATGCTTCTATTTCTTCCTTTGACCTGTATGAAGATGCATCAGAGGGAGAATGACCGCTAAGCCTGTATGTTAGTGTGTCGAGCAGAACGGGGCCCTTCTTTTCTTTAAGTATTTCTGTTTTTCTGCGGAAGGCATCAATTACAGCAAGGGGATTGTAACCGTCGATTCTTTCGGCATGCATCATCTCAGGGTTGACTCCGGCACCGACCCTGGCAAGAATTCCATAACCCATCGTTTCTCCCATGGTCTGTCCACCCATACCGTAAAGATTGTTCATGAAGTTGAAAATAAGTGGTAACCCACCATTGTATTCACCTTCCCACAGGGTTCTGTACTGGTCCATTGTGGCGAAAGTAATACCTTCCCAAACAGGTCCGCATCCCATCGAAGCATCTCCAATATTGCAAACAACAATGCCCGGTTTCCTGTTTATCTTTTTAAACAGGGCCGCACCTACCGATATGTCGCCTGAACCGCCTACAATAGCATTGTTGGGATAAATCCCGAAGGGTGTGAAAAACGCATGCATCGATCCCCCGAGACCCTTGTTGAAACCATTTTCACGGGCAAATATTTCTGACAGGGCACCGTAAAGGAGAAACTCTTTGGCAAGCCCTTTTGTATCGCCCCGGAAACCCTTTTCAACAACCTTTAATGCAGTCCCTCCAAAATAGTTCTTCATAATATTGTAAAGGCTGTCCTCATCGAGATGATGTATCGCTGACAGGCCCTTTGCTATTATTTCACCGTGACTGCGGTGCGATCCGAATATATAATCGTCGACCCCGAGATTATATGCCATTCCGACAGCAGAAGCCTCCTGCCCGATGGAAAGATGCGCCGGTCCCGGATGATTATATGGTATTCCAAAATATTCTCCGGTTGTTTTGATGAGATTCAGCATATTTTCAAATTCCCTTATAATAACCATGTCGTGGTAAATCCTTATAAAGTCCTCCCTTGTATATACCTTTTTTTCTTCTTCAATTGTTTTGTTGTACTGGTTAACAGGTATCTTTCCGAATTCAATAAACTGGGGTTTTCTTACAGTTCCGGGATCTATGTTTTGTGTTTTTGGCATTGGTGTCGGTATTTATTTGATTCTTTATTTCTTTATTTTGTGGTTAAAGATGGTCATTCAGTAGTCATTCAGTATTCATTCAATGTAATTAGTTGTTCGAGTGTTCGAATGTTCGGGCGTCCGGAAGCCCGGTTCGGTTGGAATCCCCTCGCCGGAGGGGTAAAGGGGGTAGTAAAAGAATAAGAAGGTAACTCATAGTCATTCATTAATATATGAATCGATTAATAGACGAAAGATTCGATCTGTTCTTTTATCTCTTTAAGGAACAGGGTTGCTGGTCCACCGTCTACTGCCCTGTGATCGTAAGTAAGCGACAAACCTATACTTGGTACGAAACCAAATGTATTGTTCCCGAGGTCGGCCGGCCTGTTAATTATTGTGCAGACGCCCAGTATCCCAGTCTGTGGAAGGTTGATAACAGGTGTGAACATCTCAACACCATAACCTCCCAGGTTAGTTACTGTGAATGTGGCAGCTTCGCTTTTTATCAGTTCAGGATCTACGCTTCCTGTCCTGCATGCATCGGCAACTGATTTCAGTTCTTTGGAGAGTTCGCCCTGACCAAGTTTCCCGGCATTCTTTACCACGGGTACCATAAGTCCCCTTGGAGTGTCAACAGCCATGCCGAGATGAACCCTCTTGAATGTCCTGATTGTGTTGCCCAGTAAATGACTGTTCATCACCGGGAATTTTTCCAGTGCCCTTATCACACACCAGCAGACCATGTCGTTAAGTGTGATATCTGCCAGTGTGCTGCCTGATTTTATTCCTTCCTTTATCTTCCTTCTTGCTTCAAGCAACCTGCGCACATCGGCACTCATATGGTGGGTTACCTGGGCTGATTCGTTAAGTGACCTGAACATGGCTGATGCTATCAGCTTCCTTATATTGCTTAGTGTGGCATCGGTATATTCCTTATCCTGCGGTTCGCTCTTTCCCCGTGCAGGGACCTCTCCTGCAAGCAGTTTCTTAATATCGCTGATAACTATCCGGTTGTTCGGGCCTGAACCCGGGATTTTACTATAGTCAATATTTTTTTCAACTGCCAGTCTTTTTGCTCTGGGCGATATCCTTATCTTCCCGGTAAACTGGATGCGCGGTTCTTGCGTAACATCTGTTTCTTTATCTCTTGACTTATTTACAGGCTCTTCCCGGTCCTGGTCCTTCTTTTCATTACTGGGTTTGAACGGTACGGCCGATTCTCCGGGAACACCTATAACGGCAATATTTACAAGCACAGGAACCTCATCTCCTTCGCTGAAGAATCTGTCGATAAGAGTTCCATCAGCCGGAGCTTCAATATCAAAGGCAGCTTTGTCCGTTTCGTATGACAGTAGAATGTCTCCCTGTGAAACGCTTTCACCTTTTTCTTTAAACCATTTTGTAATTATGCAGGTCTCTACAGATTGTCCCTGTTTTGGCATTATTACAGCAGTAGCCATGTTTATCCGTGTTTTTGAAATTTTTGTTGTTCATTTTGTTCCTACCGGTCAGCAAACAAACACTTAACTTGTAAGAATATGTAATTCAAATATTTATTTTATTGTTTTGATCTGTCTAATAATCAGCAGGTACAAAAATATATTATTAAACTTGTATTAACAAGTGAATTGTTTATATTTACAAAAAATGTTGTTTTAGTATTCAATATCAATTGAATGAGTAAGCGGGATCATCTTTCGGAAGGTTTGGAAGGTAAAAGAGTAATGCCTCAGTACAGGCGTCTTTATGAGGTGTTGAGGAAGCATATAATTGACGGGGTGTACAGGGAGGGGGATCTGTTGCCTTCGGAGAATGAGCTTTGCAGAATATATGCCATGACACGACCCACGGTCCGGCAGTCTCTTTCAGCCCTGGCGAATGAAGGTTTGATAATAAAGCATCAGGGCAAAGGAAGCATAGTGCGTCTTCAGCCCCGTGAAATAGGTATCCTGTCTGTTTCTGGCACAACATCCGCTCTGGGTAACAGGAATCTGAAAACCAGGATAATAGCAAAGCCAAGGCTCATTCAATGGCCGGATGATTTCATGTTTTCACTCTCGGGGCTTGAAAAGGAATCGGGATGTATTTATATGGAACGTTTACGGTTGCTCGATGAGAGTCCGGTTTTTTATGATATAAGTTATATTTCAAATATAAATCTTCCCAGGATAACATCGCGACAGTTTGAGAACAGGTCGCTTTTCGGAATACTGAGGGAGCATTACCACCTTGAGATAACAGGAGGGGAACAAAGGATAAAGGCAATACCGGCAACAACCATAACAGGGAGTTATCTTAACCTTGAAAAGGGTCAGCCCGTACTTCATCTTGAGAGAAAAATAGCAACAAGTAATCCCTTGTTATTTCTGTATTCTTCAATATACTGTAACACGGAAAAGTACTCTATATTCGGAAGGTTTTAAAGATTTTGTTTTCGTTGTGAAAAGAAAAAATCTTACATTTAGCCGTCCCGGAACAGGGAGTCACAGATTTACTAACTATAATAACAATACTACCAACATGAAAAATCAAAAGAAACAATGGACTCGGCGGCAGTTCATCAATTCATCCGCAGCCGGTATGGCTGGGATGATGGTATTACCTCATCTGAAGTCATTGGGCAACGACCTTTTAAGTAATGAGATCACTCTGGGCTTTATCGGAATGGGTCAGCAGTCGATGTTCCTTCTTAACGGCTTTCTGCAGATACCAGGTGTAAAAGTAGTAGCCGGTTGCGATGTTTATGGTGTCAAGAGGCAACGTTTTGAAAAAAGGGTTAAGGATTTCTATGCTAAAGCAGGTAAGGATGTTACTCCTGTAACCTATGAAGATTCCGACGACCTGCTTGCAAGACCGGATATTGATGCCGTAGTAATTGCTGTGCCTGACCATTCACATGCCAGGATTGCCATAGCAGCATGTAAGGCAGGTAAGGACATATACCTGGAGAAGCCCATGACTTTCACAATCAGGGAAGGACAGGAGCTGATCAAGGCTGTACGCGGACACAGCAGGATACTCGCTGTGGGCAGCCAGCAAAGATCGGACCCGGGGTTTCAGCATGCAGTAAGGCTTGTTCAGGATGGTGCAATAGGCAAGATAACTCATATTAATGCTTATGTGGGAGCTCCTCCGACACCTTATAACCTCCCGGAAGAGCCGATACCGGCGGATCTGAACTGGGACAAGTGGCTTGCATCCCTTCCTGTTTATTACCATTATAACCATGAACTGGATCCGCCTATAACAATTGAACCCGAGCAGAATGAACAACTCTGGGGCGCATGGCGCTGGTATATCGGAATGGGAGGTGGCTTTACTACCGACTGGGGTGCACATATGTTTGACATTGCACAGTGGGGCCTGGGAATGGACAGGAACGGACCGGTTGAAATAGCTCCGATAGGCGACGGTACGGAATACATGAAATTCAAGTATGCCAACGGTGTGGAGATGACTTCTGAACCATTTAATGAGAGGAAAACAAAAGGTGTTAAGTTCTGGGGAGATAAAGGATGGATTGAAGTGGCACGCGGATATTTCAATGCATCCAATCCTGAATTTATTCCTGCAAAGGATAAGAACAGCGATGGCCCGTATGAAACAAAGATCCCTCACCAGCTCAATTTTATTGAGTCTGTTCGTTCAAGGATTGATCCCGTAGTTCCGGTTGAAATAGGTCACAGCAGTGCTACCGTATGCAACCTTGGAAATATTGCCTGCCAGCTTAAAAGAACACTTAAGTGGGATCCGGCAACGCAGACATTTATTGGCGATAAAGACGGAAAGGCTACTGGCATGCTTGAGTACAAGTACCGTAAAGGATGGAAACTTGTTTGACACATGTTGTAATAACTCTGTTTTAATCAGTCCTTTTTTAACGCTAAGATTACAAAGAAGACTCAATGCCGGCCCGGATCATTAATGTCCGGGCAGGTCTGTTGAGTTAATGTCGTAAAACCCGGCTCTTTGTGATCTTTGCGTTTTCACTTTATGGACACTGCATCCGATTGGTTTTACATTTTAAATTGTGATAAAAATGAAACATATTAAACTGTTTATCCTGGTTTTAACAACAGGTCTGATGTTAACAGGCTGTTATCACAGGAGGTCGGATGTTATTGTTCTGTCTGCTCCTGCAGGTAATCGTTTTACAAGAATAAATACCGGGGGTGTCACGGTTATTCCCAATGGCAGGTTTATAACACCTCAGGGTAAGTGCATTACAGTTGCCCCTCATCCCTTCGGCCTGGTGCTTAGCCATGACGGTAAAACTGCGGTGACAGCAAACTCAGGAGTAAAACCTCTCTCCATATCGATTATTCATAACCTGGATGGAAAACCTGAAATTATTCAGGTGCCGCCAGGTTCTTCAAATGATGCAGGAGTGCTCGAATCAGTTTTTATGGGTTTGGCTGTCTCCCCTGATGATAAAAATGTTTATGTGTCGGGCGGACAGGAAAACAGCATCCTGGTTTTTGATCTTGAAACAGGGCAAAAGGTAGATTCAATTGACTGTTCATCTGAAAGTGACAGTATCGTTTATCCTGACGGCTATATAGGGGATATGACAATCACCAGGGACGGAAGATACCTGTATGCTGTTGATCAGATGAATTTCCGTGTTGCTGTTGTTGATACAAGGGACAGAAGGGTCGTGAGATCGGTGGCAGTAGGCCGTTACCCTTTCGGTATAACATTGTCTGATGATGAGAAGAAGTTATATGTTGCCAATGTTGGTATGTTCAGGTACAGTAAAATAGGTAATATTGAGGCGACTTCAGATTATAAACATGCGCTTTCTTTCCCGGCCTTTGCATATAATACCGAGGAAATGATCAATGGTATAACTACAGACACTCTTGTCATTCCGGGACTTGGCGACCCGAACAGTGACAAGGCCTTTTCGGTGTGGGCCATATCGCTGGAGAATCCGGAAGAGCCTGAAGTGATTGCCAGGATAAAGACTGGAAATCTTGTTGGTCAGATGGTTGAGGGTATCCCGGCTGTAGGAGGCTCAAGCCCAAATTCAGTTGTAGCAACGAAGGATTACCTCTTCGCAAGCAATGGCAACAATGATAACATAACTGTGGTAGATCTGAAAACAGATACTATAGTTACTAATATATATCTCAAACCCGATGAGGCACTTAAGCATTTCCGTGGAATTATTCCGTTCGGTCTGGCAGTTTCGCCTGATGAAAAGAGGCTTTATGTGGCAGAAGCAGGAATCAATGCTGTGGGTGTTATCGATATCCCTTCCTTCAGGGTACTCGGACATATCCCTGCCGGATGGTTTCCTTCCAAACTGAAGGTAACCCCCGATGGAAGGAATCTTATTGTGACAAATGCCAAGGGTTATGGCAGCGGTCCCAACGGGGGAAGGAACTTTGTTGAAGGAGAAGAAGGTACCTATATAGGGAAC
>JBJKPQ010000130.1:0-54245 GCA_046706305.1 Bacteroidales bacterium | reverse complement strand
TCGTAAATTATCCTTAACAATGATTTACGATCGGGGTCTTTCAGTATTTCAAGACATAGCGAAACACCGGATCTTTCTACATAAGCTGCCATTGTATTTCGGGTTAACAGGTTTTCTTGTTTCAAAGATAGTTTTTTCCCTGATAGAATATATAAAATCAATCCAGACCAACTGAAGGCAAAACTGATAATAAAAATACTTATCAGGATTTAATTTTCAAATAGATGAAGTACAGATTCGAACTAATCAATGGATCAGCTTTCTTTTTCACCATGCATCAGCAGGTCGAGAGCTTCATTAAAGGAACCTGCATGGATTACTTTGCCTGAATTGACAAAAAATATCTCATCTGCATTTTCTATAGTGTTCAGCCGGTGGGCTATTATAACACGTGTTGTTGATTCCGGAAGCCCCTTAAGAATTGCTTCAAGCTGTTGTTCAGTTACAGTATCAATATTAGCGGTTGCCTCATCCAGTATAAGCAGTTCAGGTTTCCTGAGTATAGTTCTCATAAAGGCAATCAGCTGTTTCTGACCAAGGCTGAGACCATCACCCCCGTTTTTTATCTCCGTATCGAGACCCTCGTCAAAACGCTCTAAAAGCACCCCCAGCTGAGCGTTATCGAGAATTTCCGACAGGTTCTTCCCGTCATATCCGTTATTGTCAGGATAACCATAAAGTATATTATCCCTCACTGTACCTGAGAACAGGAACGGGTCCTGCAAAATAAAACCGATCCTTGATGTTCTTTCACCGGGAGTATAAGTTCTGATATCCTTCCCGTCGAGCATTACTTTACCACGTGTAGCATCGTAAAGTCTCGAAATAAGAGATGCAGTGGTTGTTTTACCCCCACCTGTAGGACCTACAAATGCATATGTCTTACCTTTTTGCAACCTGAAGCTGACTTTGTGAAGCACCTCCTTCCCATTAGGGTAGCTGAATGAAACATTGTCGAAATGAACAAGATCGGAACCCTCCCTGTCACCATTGTCTTCAATTATCTTTAGATTAGATTCAAACGAAAGCAGGAGGGAAATCCTGTCCCAGGCAGCGAGTGCAAGCTGAAAGTTAGACCACAGATTAGCCATCTGGCGAAGCGGATTGTAAAAGTTGGTCACATAGACAATAAAGCTTACAAGTAACCCGACAGTAAAATGTCCTTTTATTATAAGCCATATACCAAGAGCCAGCACAATAAGTTTTCCCAGGTTAGATGCAAATGAATATACGGGAGTAAGAATATTACCCGCTATTCCGGCCTGAACAGCTTTTTTATAGTTATCCTGGTTTGCCTCTTCAAATCGTTTACGAAAGTAATCACGCCTGTTGAATGCAACTATTACTTTGAAATTGGCAAGGCTTTCCTGCACCTCGGCCGATAATATACCAATACTTTTCAAACTTGCTGCATTCTTACGTCTTATCCAAGGGGAAACGGCCTTTGTAAAGATCCATAATAACAGTGCGGGTACAAGCGCCGCCAGGCCTAAAGGAAGGTTTATAACAAGCATTATGATACCTGCCCCGGTCATCGTTATCAGGCTGCCAATAAACTGCATCAGCGATTGCGAAAAGAACTGGTTAACCTTGTCGGTATCATTATTTATTCTTGATATCAGGTCTCCTGCCTTGTTCTGGTTGAAAAAATCGACCGGCAATTCCTGGAGTTTATTGAAGACCGAATTCCTCAGGCTGTAGAGCATTCTTTGTCCGATGCCCCCCATGAGCCTCATCTGTGCATAGTTTACTATAAAAGCAATAATATACAGCCCCACCAGGATGCCGGAGAAAACAAGCACACCATGATAGTGCTTTGTCTGAACATAGGTATCAATTGTATAACCTACCAGGTATGGCCCCAGAAGGTTTAATCCTGCATTCAGAAAAATAGCAGAAAAAGCCACTGCCACATTACGTCCTTCTCCTCCTATAATTGATATGAGTTTCTTCAGAGAAGCCAGCCCCGACACCTTCTTCCCTGCCTTTTCAGCTGCCTGGTTAAGATCATAATTCATAATGCTGGGTACTTCTTTGTGAACTGTATATCTGGTTATATTCAGGAGACATCTCAAGCAGTTCCTTATGTGTTCCGGCAGCAACGATCTCTCCTTCCATAAGCAATATTATCTGCTCAAAATGCCTTACCGGAGCTATCTTCTGTGTGACCGATACCAGGGTCATCCCCGGATAATTATTCTGAAGATTACATAATATCTTATTTTCTGTCTGCCTGTCAACCCTTGATGTAAAATCATCGAGTAAAAGGATCCGGGGATTAAGAGCCAGAGCGCGGGCAAGCATAATACGCTGCTTTTGTCCTCCGGAAAGGCTTGCCCCGCGTTCAGATACAATAGTATCAAGCCTGTCGGGCAGCCTGTCAATAAACTCCTTAAGTTCAGCAGTCTCAATTGCTTTCCTCATCGAATCCTCAGTTACATTTTCATTAAAGGCGATATTTTCCCTCAGGCTCATATTAAATATCACACTGTCCTGGAAAACAAATCCCACCTGTCCATGAAATTTCTCCCTGGAGTATTTTTCAATATCTACACCATCAATGGCTATGCTGCCTGAATCGGGGGGCAAAATATTTGTAAGCAGGTACAGCAACTGGCTTTTCCCTGCAGCTGTAGGACCAATTATTGCAGTCTTACTGCCTCCCTTTACAGTAAATGATATATTCTTAAGTATAGGTTTTTCACCATAACTGAGGGATATATTCTTTAATACGAGATCTCCACTGATATCCGACTCAATAAATCCGGCCTCCTCAGTGGGAGCAGCGTTCAGGACCACCTGTATCCTGCCGTAAGAAGCAGAAGCCGATGCAATAAGGTTGCTCATGAAACCTATCATCATTATCGGAAAGATTAGCATGATAAGGTAACTGTTAAAGGCAGCGAAGTTTCCGAGCGAAAGTGTTCCCATCACAACATAATGTCCTCCAAGGGCAAGTATTGTTACAACTGCAAGGTTAGAAACGAACATTATGACTGGAATAAGTGTCGAAAAAAGCCTGACAATTGCCAGCCCGACATTTCTCGATTCGAGGTTGGCCTCAAGGAATTTAACACTTTCCGGCTGCTGTGAATTAAGCACCCTGATAAGCGCGGATCCCATAATACTCTCATTTATTATCCTGTTTAACCAGTCAATTAATTCCCTGCTCCTTCTGAATAAGACCCTGACCTTCCTGAAGACAATAAAAAATGTCATTGCAATCACCGGGACTATTGCAATCACAGTCAAGGCAAGCCGCCAGTTGATCGACATAAGTAATGCCGTGGCACCCGCAATGACAAAAAACGAAGATATTATTGTTACAAGAGCCATAGAAATAAACATCTTAACTGAATCGGTATCAGTTGTCAGGTTGGTAAGCAACCGGGCCGGATTCGACTTAAGGATGAATGTATAACTCTGCTGGGATAACTTGTTGGAAAGCTTTGAACGAATGTCCTTTGCCACTCGCTCTGAGGTGAGTGTCTGTATTACACTCTGTGCAAAAGTAAAAATAAATATCCCAAAAGCGGCTGCAAGAAACTCAATAACAATCGATGATGCATTAAACCGGTGAGCAGAAAATGCATCTATTCCCTGTGCTATTATTTTTGGAATGAAAAGGTTTATTGCATTCGCGGCAAGGGCCATGATTATCATGACAATAACTATGCCCCTGTAAGGCTTAACTATACTTATCAGTTTGCCGTTCTTATTATTTCTCACTTCAGGTTTGTCCTTACCTGATCTGCTCATGTTATCTGCAATTTTTTTTTGGCAAAGAAATCCATTTATCAGCACTTTTCATTCAAAAAGTTGTCAAAAGAATAAAATTTAACCAGATTTCTTATATCCCAAGATCTTTATTCAGATACCCGGCTATTATTTCATGACTGTCTGCGAAAGCATCCCATACGGAAATGCACCATCTTCTTATCATCTCATCCCGCTCTTTCCCGGGTTCTGCCGCAAGCACATCAGATACAGTAAGGTTACCTCTCATATCAGGCAGATCCACAACAGGCAGGTTTTTCTTGTTCTTTACCATCTTCATGTGTACCAGCTGAACTTCCCTGCCGGTATATCCCTTTTCAAGATAAAGGTATAACCCTGCCAAAGCAAATATAACTTTAATAACTTTTGATTCACTACCTGCAGTCTGCGCTGCATAAGCATCCACAATATGCTGATGGATAAAATATTCCCTGTCTGAGTGAGCAAGCGTATAATAAGAGAGTTCATAGAACTCATCATCTGAAGATCCTTTCTTTTTCACTTCTTCCTTTCTAATTAATAAGCTGCAATATATAAAATTAGTATTCAGTCGGGAAAATTACATAACCATAAACTCCCCGGTAATATTACTTGAATTATAAATATTTTATTGTTGTTTTCTACTGTTTCCTATTGTTTTTTATTGTTGTGTTATTTTTATTGTATAAATTTGAATAAAAAACGCACACATGAAAACACAACTTTCCATTTTCAAGGTTTTTCAGAACAATGATGAGTATTTTGAATTGCTGAATGATCCTGGTTTATCAAAAAGGTATGTTACCAGGCAGTTGTCCTTTATCCTTCTTTTTGCTTTGATATACGGAGTTATTATGGGAAGCTATGGAAGTTTCCTGCAAGGAATGGTAACAGGTATCAAAGTGCCGTGTCTTATCTTTCTGTCACTGGTTATCTGTTTTCCTGCTTTTTATGTGATACAATACATGATTGGTTCCACAATGACCCTGTTGCAGATGATGAATATTATTTTTTCAGGGTTCCTTGTTTTTACAACCATAGCGTTGTCTTTCGCCCCCATTGTGGTATTCTTTATGATAACAAGCAATAATTATTCCTTTATAAAACTACTTCATGTTGCAATTTTCGTTTTTTCAGGCATATTTGCAGTAAAGACTATTATTAACGGGCTTTTATTTTCCTGTGAAAAACGAAAGATATATCCTAAATTAGGTATGAAGATCTTCAAGATTTGGGTAGTAATACTTGCGTTTGTAAGCTCCCAGCTTGCCTGGAACCTGAGACCTTTTATCGGCGACAAGACTCTTGCCTTTGAATTATTCAGAAAACGTGAAAGTAATTTTTATGTTGCTGTAATACGTTCAGCAGTTAATTTTGTTAATCCATCCGTAAATTCAGATAAAAAAACAGTAAGCAGTGAACAGGGAAGTGCCCCTTTAAAACCAGAGAATGTTGAAGGAAGATAGAATAATGACACTTGAAGAGGTAGCAGAGTATCTCAGGGTAAAGCCTCAGACAATTTATACCTGGGCTCAGGAAAACAGGATACCGGCAGCTAAACTGGGAAAAGAGTGGAGATTCCGGAAATCGATGATTGATAAATGGTTTGATGAACATATGGATGAGAAATTCAGGGATCATGGCAAAAATAACACCTGATTACTTACCTGGATTCAGAAAAACCTTGCCTGCATATTTTACATAAAACGTTCAGATCTATAAAACAAGCTTTAAAAAAATTCAAAATTAAAAAGGAGGTTTGCTATGAAAAGCTTCACAATCCTGGCTAATTTGGTGCTTCTGGCACTTACGTTTTTTGGCATATTCACAGGTGGTAATTCCGCAAATTCCGGTCAAGCTTACATCCAAATCCTGCTAATCGCAGTTACTGTTATCAATGCAGTAATACTTGCTGGTAGCAAAACAGACTTAAAAAGCCTGCCCGGAAACCTGAAAAAATCAATAAATCATAGACAGGTTCACCTTTTTAAAGGATTATCCTTCTTCAAAATTTCAAAAGCAGCGGCTGTAGTACTTAATGTATGTCTTTTGATAATAATATACTTATTATATAGAAGAATTCCTGAACCTCCCGGACATCTTATTTTCTATCTCCTCCTGTTTTTTGTACTGATCACTCCCTTATTTAGTATTGTTGCAATAGCAGCCGCAAGTTCAAATAAATTTGTCGACATTAAACGAACACTAATCATAACATTTTCCGGGCTTGTCCTTTTATTTTCCGCCTTTGTCCTTTCCATGTATATCTGGATCGGACATGATGTTAAAGCCAACATAAGACTGGCAAGCGGGAAATACCCCGGGAGGGCGGAAGATGCCCTTATGGAGTACCTCAGAGATGAGAATAATTCTCCGGGCGATCGGTCCTCTGTCGCTATCTGGACACTGGGTCACATCAGGTCAGAAAAGGCCCTTCCCCTTTTATACAGTTATTATAAGGACGATCCTGAAGGCCGTACCTGCAAAGGACGGCATAAATATGTCATATGCCAGTATGAATTGCACAAGGCGATCAATAAAATTGAAAACAGCAAATACAGATGGTTCTCCTTTGCCAGGTTAAACAAATAACCCGGATAAGCCGGGAGTTGAACAAGCCCGTTTTTCGTAAATCCTTTTAATATGCATAATGTTGTAAGGCATCAGCCTGTATAGATCATTTCTTCAGGCATCTTACCGATTCTCCTCTTGATGCCTGGTTTGTACTTCTGCCCAGCCCGGTACTCATGAAAAGATAATAATCGAATGCATTTGATGAGTGGCTGGCCGCAGAGCTCCACCATATCCCAATCTTCCCGGCGTTTATAAATGAACCGTTCTCAACCCGGTAGCCACCAGGCAGTCCGTCAAATCCAGATTCGTTGGTCCCGTTATTACCCTCATTCCAGCCGGTGGTACTTTTCATTTTTAATCCGGCGACCTGTGATCCTCCCAGGGAACTTACCAGTTTAAACCAGTCTTCATTTCCGGGTATTTTCCATCCTTCAGGCGCCAATCCACGTGAATCGTTAACTGCATACCAGTTATACAATTTCCCTAACCTTTTTCCGGCTACAGTATCGTTGTTATAGTAACACCATGCCGGTTTCCCTGCTTTTCCCGCAGCAACCCAATCAGCATTTGTTAAAGCTTCCGGAATAGTATCACCGTTACGAAACGTAATAACATCAAGATTGGCGGCTGCCCATTTCTGATCTCCTATTATAACTACACCCTTCTCCTTTTTACCGGTAACTGTAGCTTTCTGAGGTTTCACAGTACCGGTTTTTGTGGCCTTTGTACCTGCTGATTTTGCTTTGGCAGGTACCTGCTTTTTTTTCTCCTGATCCTGCTGCACGCCAGAGATGGTTTTATCCATTTGAACTGCAGCCTGCTGCTCACCCTTAGTCCCTTTGTTAATATATGTTCCCGGTTTGCGACCTGCTATCCCCGAATTATTCTCTGAAAATACCAGGAATAATGTAATGGCAGCAGAAATGACTATCATTTTTATACTTTCCATATCACTCTCCCTTTTGATTAAAAATTTTCCCGGTTGAAGGAAACTCAACTTTAAGAATACCGCTGTATCAGCTTTTTACAGAATTGCATCTACAGGAATCGGGCACAATACCATACCTTTCAATCCCTGCATTATTAAACCTCAGGTATTAAACGTGATATAGGATATATTATTTTATAAAATGACTGCCGATCTTACATGTATCAGTTCAAAATCTGAAATCTGATCGGCATTACATACCATACCGGGACAGGATGGCCTCCCTGTTTGCCAGGATTAAAATGCGGAAGCGTTTTCACAACACGTATTGCTTCAGCATCAAGCTCAGGGTCGACGCCTTTCAACACACTTACCTGGCTAATGCCGCCGGTTGCTGTTACACAGAACTTAACAATGATTTTGCCCTCTATGTTGTTTTCCCTGGGTACTTCGGGATATTGTATGTGTTCGGATATATATTTATATAACTCGGCTTCCCCTCCCGGGAAAGTAGGATCTTCCTCTACTTTAATAAAAATTGTCTCCTCCGGCTCTGACTGCTTAACCTCTTCCCTCACCTCTGCCGGGACATCCAGAACATCAGTATTCTGAACCTCTTCTTGCGCCTCATCGGCTGTCATCAGCTGCATCTGGTCCTCCGGTCTGACCGAATCAACCACCACAGGAGGAATATATTTCTGCTGTTCAACAACATCGGCCGGCGGCGCAGGCGGAACAGGCGGAACAACAACCTGGTCCATCGCCTGGTCAAGATTATCCATCTTTATTTCAACATTCCTGTCAGCTCTTGCTAACATACCTTCCCTTGCACGTGTATTTATATAGGGAATTATTACTGTTGCAGCCATTATTATCGCACCTGCAAATGTAGATGACATTAATGTTAACCTGTATTTTCTACGGATGACATATGCCCCGTATGCCGTGTTCCTGCCCGTGAAAACTATATCATCAAATGCAGGATTCCATTTCTGATACTTTCCCATGACACTTTGTTTTTAATTGTTAACCGGACGGATGCTTCAACTTTGTTGTTATAATATCCTTTCTCTCCCTGTACCCGTCACCATCCTTTCATTCTTTTTCAAATAACTGCCATTCTTATTGCCGGCTTATCCTGGCTTCTTTTATTCAAATATATAACTTATTTTTTAGTTATACAACTAATTTATTAATTATATTAATTAAATGCCGGAAAGTTTTCGGTGAACGAAATAATTGTAAAAGCGAAAGGAACCGGATGACAGGATCATAAGTAACAGGGACATTAAGATGCAATTATCCAGTTACATTATCCTGCCTGGGAAAGATTAAGAATATTTGTTACAGTATGCATGTTTCGAGTGGTGGCCGGGACTCCCAGTTTTTTCTCCAGGAAAGTGTTGGATAACTTTGTTCTGCCATATCCCCCGGGACAATACAGGTAAACAGCTGTCTTCCGGACAAATATCTCTTCTTCCCCTGTTGCTGCATTTTTAATTCCAGAGATATCATTTTCTCCCGGGTCCTTTATCAGAAAGGTTATATACTGAAACGCTTCTCCCTTAGAAGGGTCATCACGAAAGGGACTATCGTGCAATATGGCTTTCAATGCAGCCGGTTCAATAACCAGTACCACAACCTCAAGTCCGAAATCATCGCGCAGATATGATGAGATAGCCTCCGCTATTCTTTGAGGATCATCCTGAGAAGAACTAAAAACAACATTTCCGCTCTGAAGGTAATATCTTACATCTCTGAAACCATGTCTTTCATAAAGTGATTTCAGTGCGGCCATTTTTATTTTATTCTTTCCACTTACATTTATACCTCTCAAAAGTGATATCCAGGTTGCCATATTCTTTCAAAATTATATAATCTCATATATTTATATAAACCATACAATTTACAGGGTGTTATGTTTAAACATGGAATATCCTTATTGACAATATTAAGCCAATTACCGAAATTTATTGGTATATTTCAGAGAAAAGAATGACAGGATTTTAATCAGAGGGTTTGAAGGTGAAAAAGGAAGAAGGCAAAAAAGACAATATACCTGACAGGGCAGAAAGGGACGATAGCGACGGTTCTTTTACTCCTCCCGGCGGAAATGATGAAAGCCCCCTTGACCTCCTGAACAATTTCCTGAAACAGATTACAGGTACTGAATCCATTTCATCTGCTACATCATCTTCTTTCAGCGACGATATAGCTTCGATCGACTGGTCGGAATATCCTGAAATAGAATTACCCCCTGCGCTTGAAGAAAAAATAGAGCGGCTAAGGGCCATAACAGGCTCGATTGAAAAGAAGCATGACGACCTTACAGTATGGCATGCAAAAGAAACAGGGCAGATGAAAGTAAACTACGCAGGTTCTCTTAATCGCGCCCAGCTTGCTGCTGTTATGGTAACAGAAAAACCTGTTTTGGTCATAGCAGGTGCCGGAAGTGGCAAAACACGTGTCATTGTTCACAGGGTGTCATACCTTATCGAAAAAGGCGTAGATCCCGGGTCGATATTGCTTCTCACTTTCACGAGAAAGGCAGCGCGTGAGATGCTGGAAAGAGTAGAAACACTGCTCGGGGATAACAGGGTGGGCAACATTACAGGAGGCACATTTCATTCTTTTGCAGCATTTATCCTGAGGAAATATTCAAACCTGCTTGATCTGCCGCCAAACTTCACAATAATTGATGCAAGCGATTCTGAAGATATTGTTGATCTGATAAGATCTGAACTTAAGCTAAACACAAAGGATAAAAAATTCCCTCGCAAATCGAGAATATTTGATATTATCTCATACTCGCGGAATAAAAACACAACTATTAGTTCAATCATACATGAGCAATATACCGGGCTTATCGATTATATACCCGATATTGAATTGATATTCAGAGGTTATACTGAGTACAAGAAGTTGAGCCGGATACTCGATTTTGATGACCTGATGGATACGCTGCGAAACAGTCTGAGGGACAATTTACGCTTTCGGGAGAGTCTTCAGAAACAATACAAGTATATAATGGTTGATGAATTTCAGGATACAAATATTGTTCAAAAGGAGATTGTTGATTTTATAGCCGCCAGGCACAGAAGAATTATGGTAGTAGGAGATGATTCCCAGAGCATTTATGCTTTCCGCGGAGCCAATTATGAGAACATTCTCAGGTTTCCTGAGACATATCCCGATTGTGCTGTAATCAAGATAGAAGAGAATTACAGGAGTAACCAGAAGATACTTGACTTTACAAATTCAATAATCGATCATTCCCGGTTAGGGTACAGGAAAAAACTTTTCACCAAAAATGCCAGGCAAACCGTACCGGTTATAAAAAGGGTATATGATCAGCAGGCAGAAGCAGAATTCATTGTCGGCAGGATAATGGAACTGACTGAAGAGAATATCCCCCTCAGCGAAATAGCCATACTCAACAGGGCCGACTGGCACAACCGTTATATACAGGCTGAAATGAGTAAAAGAGGGATTCCCTACGTGGTAGTCGGCGGATTTCGTTTCAATGAGCGAATGCATATAAAAGACATTATCTCATACCTCAGGATAACCTATAATCCGGCAGATGCAGTTGCCTGGCACAGGGTTCTCAAGTACATAGGAGGCATAGGCCAGATAACGGCAGGGACCCTGATAAATGAATTTCGAAAGAGCAGGGACCCGTTTTCATTCGAAATGTTCAGGAAAAAGAAATTTTACGATGAATTGCTTAGCCTCGGCAACATGCTGTCGCGTGCAAGCCTGCCTGACAATACACTGACACAAAAGATTGACATAATAATCGACTACTATTCTCCTATCCTCAGGGAAAGAGCTGACGATTACTATATAAGGATGCAGGATGTAGCTGTCCTCAGCGACCTTTCGAGGAAATACCGTGAGCTTGACAAATTCCTGTCGGACTTTGCCCTGGATCCGCCTTCAAAGAGGGTGGCTGATCAGACACAACCACTTATTGATGAGGGTGAAGAAGACGGTAAGGTTACCATCAGCACTGTTCATTCGGCAAAGGGACTTGAGTGGTATGCGGTCTTTATACCTCATGCCCTTGAAGGTATGTTCCCATCGAACAGGGCAAAAAATATTGAGGAGATGGAAGAGGAACGAAGACTTTTTTATGTTGCCTGCAGCAGGGCCAGGGAAGAACTGTATATTACCTTCCCCCGTAATATTTACTCTTACGATGCTGTCTTTCACCTGCCATCAAGATTCCTTGTTGAAATAGACAGTGGAATGTATCTTTTCGATAAGGGATGAATGAACTCCTCAGGTACCAGGCCCCGGTATTTTTCATCCTTAACAGGTACACCGGTTTTGATACCGGCATTTTTTATCATCCCGTATTTATCGTTTATCTACCCGCCAGCCGGGTTAATCAAATTTCGCTTTTGTGGTTACCCGCTTTTTTATATAATAGCGGATATTTTTAAAGGGAACCCGGTTTAAGGGACTGCTGAACTCAGCTTTGCAACAGCAGGGGCCGGGTGGGGAAAATACATATATATGATATCTTACAGCTATTTACTGAAATGTTGCTTACCGGCTTAAGAATAGCAGCAACTGACACCACACCAGAGGTTATTATGAATCCTACGGGAACCATTATAATAAGTGGAAGGTCTATGTCAAGAAATGCTGATGAATTTTACGGGCAGATGGATAAATGGCTTGAAATGTATCTAAAAAATCCGGCAGATATGACTCGTATTGATATCTGGCTTGAATACTTCGATCGTATAAATATTTCCGCTTTTATGCTGGTGCTGAAAAAAGTAAAATCCGTAACTCAAAAGACAAAGAAATTTGAGATCAACTGGCACTATGAAGAGGATGATGATGATATACTTGCGCAGGGAGAAAACCTTTCTTCAGTACTTAATATCCCTGTCAACCTGGTTATGATTTCCGAACATAATTATTGAGTGCTTTTAATATTTTTTCACATAAAATGAAGTCCTAAATCAGCCTATCTGTCATAAATTTACATGAACAATCGAGTTTTTTGATAATTGTACTTATGTTTTTGATAAAAGGCTGGTCATGTTGTTGAATTATACAATAGTTTTGATAATTAAACGCACGTTAAATTTTTTGCTCATATGACATCAAGTGAACTAACAATGAAGGAACTTCAAAGTCTCATACTGGAAAACACGCCCAAAACACCTCAAATAGATCTTAACAAGTTAACAGGTGACCTGATCCTTTCAGGAAGGTCCATACCGGAAAATGCAGCCAAGTTATATGAGCCCGTACTTGCATGGGTGAATGAGTATGTTAACAATCCAAAACCAACCACAAACCTCAGGATAAACCTTGAGTATTACAACAGTGCATCATCAATATGGCTGGCCAAAATATTAAAGGCACTTACACGTATTAATAAGGAAGATTACGTATTGATAATACATCTGTACCTGCACATTGATGACTTTGAGGAGATGGAGGAGTTTGATGATATCAAAGATGTATTCTTTCCCATAGGTGACATATTCCACGATTCGTTGGTGAGCATAGGTCTGAAGTTATATGGTATGGATGATAACGGCCTCACCGTTAAAAGCACATCTGTATTCTTCTGAATAATAAAAAGCTGCCCCGGACAGTTAAAAACATCTCCTGAAACAGCCATTTACTATAAAGTGATTCTATTCGTTTGAAAGGGCTATAATATGGGGTCAGGCCCTTCTTTCAAACGGATCTCTTTTGTTACGTGAGAAAAAATATGTTAACCCGTTCATTTCTGTCATATCCATAACCTGAAAACCATTTTTACGGAGCAAGGATGATACTGCCTCCTTATCCATCCTGTTATCAGTTTTCATGTCGAGTAGATTATTGACCATTGTAGACAGACCTGACAAAAATCCTTCCAGGCTGACATTATTATTCTCAGAGAAACATCCTATGAAGTGTATGTCGCGTGGTAAAATTTTGCCCAGGTTCTTCAAAAACTCATCCGGGTCTTTTATTAAGTTAAGCCGCCTCAGATTAACCAGCAGCTTTACATTTTTAAAATCCTCTTCATCATAGAAATAATGATGAGTTGATGGCAGGAATAAAAGGTTTGTTTCCCTTGAAAGGTTAAGACTCTTCAGGTAACGAAACAAACTTACACCTCCTCTTGCATCAAGGTCAACTGAAGTTGTTGTAAACAAATTCCTCCCCCCGGCAGATTTCTGTTTCTTTGGTACAGACTGCTCAATATTGTCACTACCAAAATAGTTACTATTAGTTACGGCAATATTATCCATCATTTTTCTCGGATTATTATAACAAAAGTATGAAAATACGAGATCATATTCAAATCGCAAAGAGCGAAATAATGGGCAAATGAGCCAATTCTGAATGTCTTTGTCTTAATAATTCATTCGATTAACATCTGAATACGATCATTAGTCTAAAAAAAAGAGTTGTTCATCAAAAACCTTTTATTTGATCATATGAAATACCCGTTCATGCTTAGGATAAAGAATGGGATTTGTACAAAATAAAGATACCTTGACGATTAGGTTATAAGAAGTATCCTGAGGCTGACCAGATGATCAGGTTAATTTTTTCCCCAGGAGGTTATCAATACTGAACCTACCCGATCCCCTGGAAGCAATGTAGAGAAACAGGAAACAGTAAAGGAAGGCAAGTTCGCCTCCGTTAAGCAAGGGTAGCAATGCATTTTTAGCATGAGCCATCCAGTAAGCAACAGCCATTTCACCGCTTGTAATAAAAGCGGCCCACCTTGTCCATAATCCGACCATAATTAGGATGCCCCCGATCAACTCAATGGGGCCTGCACCATATAGCATCAAAGGTGGAAAATGAAAAGAAGCATGGGGAAAACCAAGCACCTTTTGCGAACCATGCCACAGGAATAAAAAACCGGCTACAATACGGAGTACAGCGTATATATAAGGCTCATACTTTGAGAGAAACATTTTCTTTTCCATTTTCTTGTTTTTTAGTTCCGCCAACCTAAGAGAAAATTGAATTTCAATCTTAACGTTTACGGATAGTTAAAACATCAAAACAGTACCAAATGTTCATACAATACCGTATTTACGGCTTTTTTTAATATTCCTGAATTCGTTTTTACCTGTTCTGAACGAGCATCCCGTCACTGAGATCAATCTGTCTCTGAGGGACAGGGAAGAAAATATCTTCCGCACTCACAGTTGCATTTCCATAAAGCACCATGCCCCATGGCATTGTTTTCTCATAGTCAAGTACACGGTTAAGTTCTTCAACCGTAATTCCCCATCGGTTAAGATCGAACCAGCGATGTCCTTCCATGCCAAGCTCAAGCTTCCTTTCCATCCTTAAAGCCTTGCGGGCATATTCTTTATCGGGGAATGAGGTATAAGCTTTCACGTCATATGTTGCAGCTGGTGTTACTCCGTCCTGCTCTTTAACGTAGCCTTCCGGGTTGGCTGCTCTTTCTCTTACCATGTTGATATTCTGAAGAGCTCCTGTGAGATCTCCTGTCTCGATCTGGCATTCAGCTAAAAGCAGCAGAACATCGGCATATCGTATCATACGGTACCCATTGGCTGTGAATCCAGTTGTCCAGCTGTCCGTTTCAACATATTTGCTTTCATCAGATTTTTTATAGACCTGCTTTTTAGGGCTGTAAGGGCCGGCATACGACTGATCGCGAATCCAGTCAGAGCCTGTGTGAACACCCCAGTCCCAATAAGGGATGCCCCGCCGTCCTGCTGTCCAGTCGAGACGCGGATCCACCGGTTTTGTGTTATCTTCGGTCCATACAAGCGACCAGGCTCCCGGGCTCGTAATAGGATTATTCCCTTTATTACCTGGTAAGATGGATATGTATGCAAGGTCTGTAAAGGGATGAGCAGGATCATACGCTGTACAGGAAGAGTTACTGTGATTGTATGTTGAATGGTAACTGTCATATGTTCTTTCCGGGTCCCATATCCCTCCCCCGGGTATACCTTCATCCCTTAACAGCTCGTTGGCATGGGAATTATAACTGTAATCCAGTAAAGGTAACCCATCAACTGTTCTGAAAGAGTTAACAAACTCCTGGGCAGGCTGAAAGAAACCGCAACAGCCTGCCGGCGATCCTCCCCCTGACTTATAGGGGAAATTCAGTACCTCACCCGCACTGCCGTTATATCCGCCGGAGCCGTCATTTACCGAATACTGAACAGTGTAAACAGCTTCAATACCATTCCTGTTTACAATATCAAATATTTCACCATATGTTGGTGCCAGGCCGATTGGAGAGCCATCCGGCTTGGTTCCTTTAACAGCCTCCCGGAGCAAGGGCAGTGCTCCCGTATAATCATTGTTCATCTGCATCATGGCTTCAGCCAGAAGTACCCTTGATACTGTGCCGTTAAATTTACCGATCATTCCCATATTATCGGGAAGACTGGTTCCTGTTGTAAGGTCATCAAGTATTTTTTGCCTGGTGTCCGGTATATTGCTAACTTCAAGAGGGTTACTATGCTCATCGATATATGGCACCATTTTCCACATTCTCCAGGCTTCAAAATGGAACCAGCCTCTGAGTGTTCTTGCCTGATTTATATATATCTCAGCATCCGCCTGGCTTATATTACCTTCATCAACTGCTTCATTGGTAACTGTTATCACGCTGTTGCATCTCGATATTGCTTCATATACCTCTAACCATTTGTAATTCAGCATGGCATTAGTGGAAGTTTCGGAATAGGTCATCAGCGGATTACCTTCCCATGAGTCACCGGCATCTGAACCTTTATTGGCTTCAAGCCCTCTGACAGAACCCCAGAACCAGTTGCTCTGAGTTGTTTCCCATGCAGAAGAAAACTGTTCAGAAACACCATCAATCATGGAATAGGCTCCAATAAGCAGCGTCTCGATGCCTTTTTTATCAGCCAGTACATATTTATTTAAATCACCATTAGGCTCAACAAAAAGAAAGTCCTTCCTGCATTTTAATGTTACAAGCAGAAAGAAAGGAAGCAAAAAAATAATTGCGGCTTTTCTCCTCATAACCTGTTGGCTGAATTACTTATTAAAATACCTCTGCTGTTTAGGAGGATCCTCTGTACAGAGCTCCTCCTGGTTCGTTGATGTGCCCTTTATAATTATACAGTAAAATTATTAAAGACTTAAATACTTGTCAAATAATAATTGGCCTATTAATTGAAAAAGCCGAAAAATGTTATAACATATTTTACCTAACTTAGAGCGATGAAAAGTATATGTTTATTCATTTCCCCCGGGGAATGGATAATGTTGTTTTATTTGATAATCTTAACCTACATTTAAAACCATGTAATATGAAAATTAAACCTTCTTTACTCGTTATCCTGCTTGCAGGACTATTAAGTATTAATTCATTCGGACAGGGACCACGCTTTAAAATATCCCTTGCCGAATGGTCATTCCACAGGGCTATTATGAAAGGAGAGATGACAAATCTCGATTTTCCGCGTATCGCCAGGAGTTATGGTCTCGATGGTGTTGAATATGTGTCGACCTTTTTCGGTGGTAAGGGTGAAGACATGCAATATCTTGCACAGCTCAAGGATTCATGTAAAAAATATGATGTGAAAAGTGTTCTCATCATGGTAGATGGTGAAGGGAACCTGGCTGACACATCTGCCTCTGCAAGGCAGAAATCTGTTGAGAACCATTATAAATGGGTTAAAGCGGCACAGTTCCTGGGTTGTCATTCAATCAGGGTAAATGCCAGGGGACAGGGAACTATGGGTCAGATGCAGGCCGCGGCTATTGATGCCCTTACAAAATTATCTGATTACGCAGCAAAATACAACATCAACGTTATTGTTGAGAACCATGGAGGTAACTCATCAATAGGTAAGTGGCTGGCAGAAATCATGAAGACTGTCAACAGGCCTAACTGCGGAACACTGCCCGATCTTGGCAACTTCTATGAATACGACCGTTATCAGGGTGTTAAGGATTTGATGCCTTATGCCAAAGGTGTAAGCGGCAAGACTCATGATTTCGACGAGAACGGCAATGAGACAGTTATTGATTATGCTAAAATGATGAAAATAGTGGCCGACTCAGGATACAAAGGGTATATAGATGTAGAATATGAAGGTAACAAGCTAAATGAAGACCAGGGAGTTAAAGCATCAATAGCCCTTGTTAAAAAGGTGATTGCTCCTTATAATGACTAGTATGGCTGCCTGAATCGGGTTAAAATGCATTAAAAAAACCGCAAGGGAAATAGGAGAAGACCTGGCCCTTGCGGTTTTCATTTTATCTGTTCCCCTTTTCAGGCGAGTTTCATGTTAACAGGGTCCCACTTTATAATCTTCTTCTGAAAGTAACTGTCGTTACATGCAAGGCAGGGCGCACATGCCCTGTAGCCGAACACGGGATCCTCAACAACAGGTTTGTTGTTTCTTACCCCGTCAAAGAAATTTATAAAATGTTCAAGATGTTCATCATAACCCTCAGGAGCTGTATACTTTGTATCTGGTATAACAGGCCTGGTCTGGTCTGCTTTTGAATACTTCTGATTATATTCTTTCAGGAGTTCCTTCTGCATGGCTTCGGGATAGGTTGTCAGAGCATCCCAGCCACCAATACCGGGAGCCTTCGCCATAACACTGTGTTTAATAACAAAACCATTCCCTCCCATTTCAATTACTCCTTCACTGCCAATAAATTTTGTTGTTGACGTCTCACCGTTACCACTGATGAAATTAACCCGCAATGCAACCTGGAAACTGGGATGTTCTTTTGTCTCGGGGTAATTAAGTGCCGCTATCATTATATCCGGTACATCCCTTCCGTCTTTCCAATAAGCTATCTGCCCCGTGGCATATATTGAATCTGGTCCCTTTGAATCAGTAACAAGATGTATACCTGAAAGCAGGTGGACAAACAGGTCTCCCGCTACTCCGGTACCAAAATCGCGGTAGTTCCTCCACCAAAAGAATTTCTTCGGATCCCATGGCATCGAGGGCATCCCCTGTATATACCTGTCCCAGTCAACTGTCTGTGGCGATCCGTCGGTCGGCATAGTATATTCCCATGCACCAAGAGCATCCTGCCTGTCAAAGGAAGCTTCTATGGAGTTAAGCTTGCCAATGGCACCTGACTTGTAGAGTTCTTTGGCCTTCTGATAAACAATGCTGCTAACTCTTTGACTCCCGACCTGCATTGTCTTTTTGGTTTTATTATGTGTCTCAATAACACCCGGACCCTCACTAAGAAGATGAACCATCGGTTTCTCACAATATACAGCCTTCCCTGCGTTCATAGCATCTGTGGCAATTCTTGAATGCCAGTTATCGCTTGTGGCAATAACCACAGCATCAATATCTTTTCTGTTTAGGATCTCTCGGTAATCCTGAGTTGTAAATACATCCTTGCCGTATTTTTCCTTAACGCGGGCAAGACGCCCGGTATAAAGATCGCATGCAGCAACGAGCTCAACACCCGGTACTTTCAGCGCAGTATCAATATCCTGGTTCCCCATAATACCCATGCCGATACCCGCAATCCTTATCGTGTCGTTGGCTGAAAATTTCCTGTCCCAGGCAATGATACGTTCTTCAGTAAGGTCGCGTGAAAAAGAGGCTAACGAACCTGCAGATAAAAGCACGGCTGTGCCTCCCAGGTTCCTGATAAACTTTCGTCTTGAAGTAGTTGATTTCATATGAATAGGTTTTAATTTTGGATAATTCCCTGAAGAGTATGAATTTGTGATTATGAAGATAATATTTAATTATTAAATATACCAGCCTGTAATAACTTTATAATTATTCATCTCATTACAGGAAACACCTGTTACGGGACTGACTATTATGACAATTTTTCATGCAACAGTGGTGTTAACTTTCCGTCTTTAACAAAAAAAAGGATGATAGAACTTAACGAACATAATATTGAACAGTTCATCCGTGATAACAGGGAAAAATTCGGTGTCTACCAACCTCCGAGGAGACACCGGCAGAAGTTCTATTACAAACTGGAAACCAGGTTAAAACATTACTATAACATAGTCCCTTACCTGTTTAAAGTAGCAGTTATTACCGCCCTTATATTTACCGGTTCACTTATTATCTGGAACAATTATATAAGGAAAGACAGGCATGAGATTACACTTGAGAACAAGATAGCCCTGGTTATCAGCAAATTTAACAGGCATTGAATCAAAAAGAAATCCCGATAAGGCTGAAGCCCAATACAGATCATTGTTCATAAAGGATATCCTTTGATCCCCCTGTCTCATTTTTGCCGGCAGTAATTGCTGAACATTTCTTTCCCACAAAAATCGCAATTGCCTGTTGCCCTTTACCCTGTGAACGAATAATATTGTTTATAATGGTTATATTATGAGTTTCTCCGGTGATACAGAATCCGTATGACTTGCTTTTCATTCCGTTGTTTTCAATAATGTTGCCGGTGAAAGTATTTCTGTGCCCTCCGTTCTGCTCATTTTCATTGCGGAAAAGTACTCCATTATTTGCATTTTCATATACATGGTTGTTTTCAAACAGGTTATCAGTATCCTTATGGCCTATAGATATTCCGTTATCACCATTGGCATAGACCGTATTATTCCTGAAAATCCCGTTTTGTACCCGCCAGCATAAGAATATGCCATCCCCTTTATTGTTGTGACTCGAACAGTTTTCTACTATTGAATGATCTGATCCTGTACCCGGATGAAAGCCAAGACCGTCGCCAAAGGAAGCCTCACATCCCCTCAGGGTAATATTTTCAGTTATCTGCCAGCTGAATGTGTCGCCGTTAAAGTTCCTCACGGAAACATTTTCAACAAGACAGTTACTTGATTTATGGATATAGACACCACCGCCCCTGCATCCGTTGATATAATCGTTGGTGCTTTTATTCCCGTCAATCACCAGGTTGGATATTTTTACATTATCTGCTCCTACAGCTTCTATTACAGAACAGGCATTTGAAACCGTCCCGTTAAGAGATGCTACATAATCATTCACAGTCCTGTTGTCAAAATAAATAACATTATCCTTTATATCGGTTATCATGGCAGTTGTGACAGCCCAGCCCTGGTTATGTTCATCATCAAAGAGCTGGATCCCCATGCC
Source organism: Bacteroidales bacterium (assembly GCA_046706305.1). Taxonomy (GTDB): domain Bacteria; phylum Bacteroidota; class Bacteroidia; order Bacteroidales; family VadinHA17; genus LD21. Next base: position 33,905 of record JBJKPQ010000130.1, on the reverse strand, counting down.
CCTTTTAAATCCACTGGCATCCTTCACAACAGCTTTCAGCATGCCCCAGTCGGCATCGATTATGAAGCTGGTCCTGAATCCGTCACATTTATGAAGGAGCGTTTCTTTACCGGACCCGTCAAGAGTGATATTACTATAAAGTCTTACAGGTCCGGTTATCTCATAATCACCCGGATTAAGCTTTACAATACCACCTCCCCGTGAATTCAAAGCATCCAGGGCCAGCTGGATTGCCTCCGATGTATAACCGGGAATATCTGATCCCTGTCCTCCTACAGTAATAACCTGCTCAGCGCGTTTGATATTAACAAGCCCGGTAACCTGACAGTGAGAAACCGAACCATAAAACAAAAAAGCCCAGCATATCAGGAAACATCTTACTCTCATTTTCTTTTTCATGATTGAATAATTTTTATGATTTAATATCCAGACTCATGTATTCTGCAAATACTTCTATATCTATCGGTTACAGAATTCAAACAGGCATCAGTCAACCACTAATAAAGTTGGTTTAGATATCACATTTCATTCAAAACAGGCAGTATTATACTGCTCGGATGATCACTGTCGTGGTAAATCCTTATAGTTGATTTGCGGAAATCGGACTGTTTTGCCTTATAAATATCAACAAAGGTCTGAGGGTTCCTGTCGACAAGCGGAAACCAGCTGCTCTGGATCTGAACCATTATCCGGTGTCCTTTCTTAAATGTATGAGCTATATCTCCCATTTTATATTTTACCTGCTCAACTTTTCCAGGTGTAAAAGGTTCGGGTTTCTCAAAGCTTTTCCTGTAACGGCCCCTGAAGACCTCTCCATGAACAAGCATCTCGTAACCACCCATCGGATATATCCTGACGGGGTCTCTTTCGTCATATATGTCTACATCATTATATGACAGATCGTCGGGAAAAACATCGATAAGTTTAACGACAAAGTCGGCATCGGTTGTTGATATGGAAGCTGCCAGGTCAGCTATGATGGTACCGGTAACTGTAACATCATCATTCAATATATCTGTTTTGAAACTGAGAACATCTGTACGGCTTCCTGCAAAGCGCTGATCGTCCGTCATATATTCCCTGGTACGATGAAAGTGAATGCCATCAGTGTATGGAACAGGCTTTGAAGGATCGCTTACATATTCACTATAGCTATCTGTACCTGAAGGCTTTACCCATCCAAGCTTTCCATCATCCTGCAGGTAAAGATACCTGTCCTTTTTATTGGAAGGAGGCCATGTATCGAACTTAGCCCATCTATTTGCACCCGAGATGAAAATAGTGGCTTCGGGGATATCAGAAATATCTCCCTTCCCCAGCAGGTAATAATTAAAGAAAGGTATTTCAATGTTTTCCTGGTACCAGGTGGATGTATTGCTACCAAAATATACATTACCCAGGTGGGTACCGCTCCTTGAAGCCCATTGACCGTGATACCATGGTCCCATAACAATTTTATTGAAGTCCTTGCCCGGGTTATTCGCCTCTGCAGCTTTGTAGGAGTTCCAGGCTCCCCAGTTATCTTCAGCGTCAAACAGGCCACCAACCCACAACATTGCCGGGTGTAGCTCTTTTGTGGCATTCCTGGCATCACGTGCCTGCCACCACCTGTCATAATCGGGATGAGCATAAAGGTCCTTCCAGAATTTAACGCTGTCTCCCATAAGCTTCATAAAGGCGGGCAGCGGACCTGTTTCAAGATAGAACTTATAGGCATCATGTACAGGGAATCCTACTGAAACGGGTCCTATTGATGTAGGCTTTGGGTGAGGTAGCCCAAATCCGCCTCCAAGGGGTGAATAAAAACTGAATGCATCCATAATGAAGAATGCACCATTATGATGAAAATCATCACCTATAAACCAGGTGGTAACAGGCGCCTGCGGACTTACTGCCACAAGTGCAGGATGGTTGCTGGCAGCTGCCATTGTAGAATAAAACCCCGGATAGGAGATACCGAAGACACCCACCCTGCCATTGTTATGCGGTATGTTTTTTACAAGCCAGTCTATTGCATCCCATGTGTCGCTTGCTTCATCAATTTCATTCTTACCTTTTTTGTCGGGATTAAAAGGTCTGACATCAACAAAATCTCCTTCGCTCATCCATCTTCCCCTCACATCCTGCAATACTATTATGAATCCTTCCCTGAAATATGTCTTAACATAACTGTCCCAATATGCCCGGAACCTGTTCTCACCATAAGGGGCACATGAATAAGGAGTACGGGTCATTAAAATCGGATGATCGACTGAATTATCATTCGGAACATATATTGAAGTAAAGAGCCTGATGCCATCTCTCATAGGTATCTGACGCTCTATCTTGGTATAGTTATTTACTATCCAGGTACTGTCGGGATTCTGTGCCTGTGAAAAAACATAAAGAAAACAGAATACAAAAAATAGGCTGAGTTTTTTCATTTGTTACTTGTTAAATTAATTTGTTACGGCTTTTACCCTTTAAAGTTATCAAACAAAACGAAATCAGGTAATTTTGACTATACAATATTGGGCATAAAGGAAGAAATAACGTACAGACAACTAAATTCTAAAAAAAAAATTAAGTTGTCACCCCAGTATACAATGTTGCAACTTTTAACGGCATATGGTATCTTTGATAATATACATAATACAGGTATCATGAAAATAATATTCTCTTTCCTGCTTGTAACATTCTCACTGACAGTATATTCTCAAACTCTGACAGAAGACCGGGCTGTAACATTTGCCCGTCTGCCTTTACACTGTATTCCAACCGAGTATCCAAACAAAACTTCCCACCTGATTAATAATGCTGAGGAGGCTGCGATGACACCAAAGGACCTTCATCCTTCCTTTTTTGGATGTCTCGACTGGCACAGCAGTGTGCATGGTCACTGGATGCTGGTGAAGCTTTTAAAACAATTTCCCGGTATTCAGCTTAGGGACAGTATAATAATGGTGCTGAGCAACAGCTTTCAGCCGGATAAGATAATTACGGAGGCAAATTATTATACCAGGTTCAAAAACAGCAATACTTATGAAAGGACATATGGCTGGGCCTGGCTTCTTAAGCTTGACCAGGAACTTTATACCTTCGACGACCCCCTTGCCCGTAAATGGTACCAGACCCTGCAACCCCTTACAGATAAAATAGTGGAGCTATGGAAAGACTACCTGCAGAAGGAAACCTATCCCAACCGTACCGGCGTTCATCCCAATACAGCTTTCGGACTGGTTTTTGCACTCGACTGGGCCCGAACTAAAAATGACACTGCCTTTGCAAATGCAATAGTAAGAAAAGCAAAGGCTTTCTATCTTGATAATGTTAAAACACCAGCATACCTTGAACCGGACGGAACTGACTTTCTAAGTCCGAGTCTTGAGATTGCGGACCTGATGAGCCGTATTCTTCCCCAACATGAATTTGAAAAATGGCTTAACCGTTTTTATGAAAAAAGAAGTCTCGATAATATTACCAGGCTGCCGGTTATCAGCGACAGGTCAGATTACCTTATTGTCCATCTCGACGGGTTAACACTAAGCAGGGCATGGTGTATGAAAGGTATAGCCAAAGCACTGCCCCGTGGAAACAAAACAGCAGTGCTGTTTGAGACAACAGCAAGGAAATTCCTCGAACATTCAATCCCAAACGTTACAGGGGGTAACTACGGTGGTCAGCACTGGCTTGCCAGCTTTGCCGTATATGCCCTCAGTATTTAAGTAGCATATTAAAGTAAAGGATAAACACCCGAAATAATCAAATGTATGTTGATTATATAACCCTGCAGGTATTTCATTTTACCACCCGATGATAATATGAAAAGAATTACCTGGGAAGCAGTACTTTGATCCTGTTCCAATAGTAAGTGGTCATACTGCCCGAACCATTCCACTTTCTGGCTATCTTTTCAAAATCATAAGGCCCTATACGATCAGCGAAATAGAGGAATATCTCTTCTGAAATTTTATAATTGAACATATCAGAGGTAGTATAACTTTTTCCTGTAAGCCTGTTATATTCCCTGATTCTAACAGGGCGTATCTGAAAATAACCCGCTGCTTCCTCCTCCGGATTATAAGCCAGGGTGTCATACATTGTTTCAACCATTCCAATAGCCTGTATCAGTGGAAGGTAAGGATTTGCCGGTGGTGTAACTGCGATGATAAATGATTCACAAAAAGGCGCTGCTGCCCGTAATGAAAGCAACAAAAAGAGTAGAAAGAAAATCATTACCTTTTTATAATTAACCCGTTCCATAGAAGCCGTTTTTGATATCAGTATGTAGTCCGGGGTCACTAATGTTTAAGAGCCTCCCGAAGAGTTAATTACATAACACAAAGATACAACATAAACTACTGAAAATAAATAGAATCATTACAGTATTTTCAACAATATTTTAACCCCCTTTATTAATCCGCCGTATTCTCAGGAAGTGATCCGGTCTGAAATGGCCTTCCCGTTTAACTCAAGGGAGCCGCTGCCAGGCTTTTCTTCCACGGGAATTATCTCCCTGTTCTTTGTATAGGATGATTCGAGAAGGACGAAGATCATAGTGATCTCGTTAGTAATTGCCTGGAGAAACACCTTTTCCTCACTGGTCAGTTCACCCTCGGGGAGCAGGCAACAGGTTAAAATATTAAGATGAGCAGGACTTGATATTACTGTTGTATAAGGAAAGCACGAATGATTTTCTGTTATGGCTTTATTACTGACATGCGGGCATTCCACCGAATATCCAAGCCTGTTCTGGAAATGCTCGCCAAGAGTTTTATGTGTTTTACAGTCTATTATTCTGAAAAGCACCCAGTTATATTGAACTATACCAAAGGTCTGTTCACTGTAAAAAAGCAGGGTCTTTCTGAAATCATTGTATGTCTGCGGAAAGAGATTTGTCTTGTTGAATATCGATTTTATCTCTTCTACCTGCACGTTTATCTGTCCTATATATTTGAAAGCATCTGTTAGTTTTTCTTCAGTTGTCCTTTTATCTGTACTTATCTTCTTTATGAGGTCCTGTTGTTTCAGCTTTTCATTTTTATAGAGGTTGAGTAATAAAATGCTTACAATAAAAAGTATTCCCAGCAAAACACCTTCAATCATACTCTCCTCAATGACAAGCTTATGGCTGATACGAACCGGACCGTTAATCAGAGTCGGGACATATACGATAAGAGAAAACAACAGAACATAGATAACCAGGTATATGACCTGTAAAACTGATGGCTGAAATCTTATTTTTTTCATCTGTAGGTAATCTTGAGATTAAAAATGGTTTTACTGTCGTAAAGTCTTAAACAATTAACCATTAGAAGGTTATAAATTCATTCCTTTTTTCGGACTTTTTAGTGCCGGTCCCTGGTTTAATCAGCACCTCAAAGTCAGCAGGAGAACTGCAATGCACCGTTGTTTTGACCTTAATTCCTTTTATTTTATTCCTGAAACAATGTTAAATTACTTTTAACATTTCTTAAGAATCACATCTATTGCCTGTTATAAAAAGAATTTTTTCTGAAAAAACCCGGAATGCCTTCACAAAAAAGAATGACTTTAATAAATTTGTAATAGACTTTAAATCTTATAGCAATGAAAAATCTATCCCGCCGCAGTATGATAAGGTTATCCGGCATTACGGCTGCCGGCTCTCTGATAGCCACACAGTCTTTATACGGTGATACCCCCGGAGACCTGTCATCAGAAAAGAAACTTAAGATCATAGTGGCCGGAGCACATCCCGATGATCCGGAGAGTGGTTGCGGAGGTACAATGGCATTATTTGCTGCTGCAGGCCATGAGGTCATAGCTGCATACCTTACCCGTGGTGAAGCTGGCATACCCGGTAAAACATATGATGAAGCTGCCTCCATACGAACAGCGGAAGCCCTGAAAGCCTGTAAAATACTTAATGCCAGGCCCGCATTTCTTGGACAGGTTGATGGAAATACCGAAATAACAAGGGACAGATATAATGAAGTATTAAGTTTTTTTGAAAAGGAGAAACCTGATATCGTTTTTACACACTGGCCAGTCGATACTCACAGGGACCACAGGATATGTTCAATACTTGTGTATGATGCATGGCTGAGATCCGGCAAGGATTTTTCGCTTTACTATTTTGAAGTTGAAACGGGGATCCAGTCACAGAATTTCTCACCTGCCGAATACATGGATATAAGCAGTGTAATAGATACAAAAACAGAAGCCTGTATGGCACATTCGAGCCAGGACCCGGAGGATTTCTATGAAAACATTCACCGCAAGATGGAGATATTCAGGGGTATGGAATTTGGATGTGATTATGCTGAAGCCTTTATCAGGCATAACCAGAACCCTCAGAAGCTTTTGATTGAAAGGGACTATAAATAGTTACCCTGTTGTTAGTTAAAGCCAGGTGCTTTCTATTCCCGGATAAGTCTTAATGATTTATTTATATTCTTGCCGGTAATATTTACAATACAGACTCCTCTGGGCAAACCTGCAACATTAAATGTTGTCTCATAGCGACAGTTTGTTCTTTCCATAAACAACCTGCCTGATATGTCGAAAATACGAACGGTATAAACCTCATCGTTACCTGTGGCAACGTGAAAATCACCTGCAGTAACAGAAGGCCAGAGAGACACATCTGCAGCACTTCTTATTTTGGGATTACTAACATAAACATATACATTTGAGCTTGTATCAGTCCCGCATGTTCCTGTTACTATTGCCCTGTAAAGTCCAATGTCACCGGCATTTACTGATGTAATGAATAGATTGTCTGCATTACTGTTATCAATTAATGCACCATCCTTTTCCCACCTGTAATTCAGATCGTGACCTTCTGCTGTAAGACTAAGGGAGGCATCTTTCCCAAAACTAACATAGGTGTCGGGCGATATACCTGTTACATGTGTTACCTTGTAAACCGTCACATTAACCGGGTCTGTAATTACTGATCCGCACTGCCCGTCAATCCGGCAGGTATAGATACCTGAATTATCAGAAACAGCAGGTGAAAACAAAAGGGAGCCGGAAGGATCCGACTGCACCAGTTGATCGCCCTGGTACCACCTGTACACAAGGTCATACCCTTCAGCCACTGCAGTAAGTGTTAAAGGTTCACTTGCACAAAGCACAGTATCTGCAGCCTGGCTTATAAGGGCAGTATTTTTAACAACTTTAGGCTTGAGTACAGACCACTCAGACAGGCTCCCGTTGACAGTTACTCTGACTGCAATATTTACATTACCTGTATACGAGCTGTTCCATGCCACAATGGCGTCGCCGGCTGTGTTGCTTATACTTCCCGATTCCACAGGAGAGATGCTCCACTCATAGGAGGTGGCCCCAACCACCGGGGCTATTGTATAGGCTGTTGCTCCGGTGCCCTGGCAAACAAGTGTATCGCCAGAAGGAACGGGAGGCCAGAACTGTACAGGTATATCAGTGTTGGTCCGTATCCAGTCTTCGAAAAGCGAAACACGTGTATATGCACCGTAGGTGTTACACGACGGACTACCCCAGCTTACGATGCCCGCAAGTTTATATTCACCATATACGGGAACGGCGAGTGGGCCCCCGCTGTCACCACTGCAGGCATCCTTATTACCATCAAGATAGCCAGCCATCATATCCGTAGGTGTGATAGAGCTACCCCATACCGTTGCAGCCTGCGCATTTGTGATCAAGGGTAACTGTACTTTCTGAAGACTGGTAGGCAAGACATCCGGATTGACTCCTGTAAGCCCCCAGCCTGTTACCCATGACATCACTCCTGGATCGGTAGCCCCGTTGGCTACATCTACCGAAGTGACTATTTTTATAGCACTGGCATTGGGAGTGTTAATAGTATCCTTTAGCTCAAGGATGGCAATATCATTCAGAAGGGTCCGGTTATCGTAACCTTCGTGTACAATTACATTCTTCACGTAGTATATCTGCCCGTCGGAGGGATTGCCGGGGTCATTCAAACCCGCTTTAATAGCCATCTGCGACACGGGAATACTGTTCCCGTAGTCATCCTCTGTGCAATGAGCAGCTGTAAGTATCCACCTGTTGCCAATTATGGAACCCCCGCACACATAGTTCCCCGAGATATAGTAGACCTGGTAGGGAAACTCTGAGATCAACGCAGTGGTTCCCCCGGTTATCTTCACTTCCTGATCCCTCACTCCTGTTACAAACGGGAAGAAATGATCGCCTGTACCTATATCTGTCTTAATATACATCAGGGGCTCATCCTCAAGCAATAAGGTAAAGAAAGCTGTATCCTTCCCAGCTATCCCGGTAACCGACAGATGTAAAAAATACCGTTTATTGGCATCTAGAGAGAAAATCACGGAATCGCTTCTGTAGTATTCATTGCCTGAGAAGACAACAATGTAGTTCTCATCAAGTATCTGCCACTCGGCAGCAGCAGCCACTTCATTCCTGAAAACCTTTACAGTTACCTTCTGTGAAAAAACAGAATATGACAACAGGACAAGAATGAGGAAGAGTAGGTATTTCTTCATTGACAATTTTAACTGCAGATCCGGATCTGTCTCGTTTAACAATAATAATTACTGACCGTGCCTTTATTGGATTAACGACACCCCAACAGGCAATATTACAATATATCTTCAATATTTGTTCAGAAAGTTAATCCAAAAATAGCCACCCGATATATTGAAAAAGGGTAAAGGAAAGAATTAAAGACCCATGATATCCATATGTGTATGGAATCTCAAAGGATATATGAAAATATTTTAATTACAGATTTATTTAATGGCTAATCCTGAACGGCTTTGCTTAAAGCGGCTTCTACGGAAGCTCTGAAAATATCATACGACCATGTGGCCCCGGTTATGGCGTCGACTTTCTTAATATTTTTCTCTTTCAAAAATTTCTCCGGATAGGTCTGCACTCCCTTCCAGTCGTTGCGTGTCTGTTGAATATATTCGGGGTTACCCTCAAAATGTTTTTCATATTTTGCATTAAATGTCTCATGAAGGCTTGAATCCCTGATCATGAAAAAAATATCAGCCAGTTTACCGTCCTTTATTGTAAGCCTGGCAATTCCCCAATATGGTTCATCAGTATAGGAAGCCTGTGATTTCCCCTCCCAGATACCATCGCGATATATAGTTGCCGTGTCTTGCAACACTGTGTTGTCATTTCCTTTCTGATTCTCATGGACAGAGGCAGAGAAAACAGTTAATACAGGCATAATGGCAAATAATAATAAGATTCTTTTCATGTCGGTTTATAATTTGTTAAACGGGAAAAAAAGTTAAACAAAGCAGTTCTCTTATAAAGACCGCCGGGGAAGCCATTACCCTATCTGATTATTGCCTCCCCGCGGGATTATGTTTACAAAAAAGCTGAGACCGTCAAAAAATGAACAGGATATGCAGTCCATCATTAAAAACAATCTCAGCCAGTATAATTTCAAAAAGAAAGTATCAGGATCCGTAACCCCATTTCTTCATGATGTCCAAATCTGCTTTTGCACAATACATAGGTGTCTTGTCTCCATAAGACTCCTGCTCGATGATATAACAATAAGTGCCTCCCTTGTCTTTTGCAAGTTCAAGAACTTTCTGTGTATCTACTATGCCCTGACCAAGTATTGTACTCTCATATTTTGCTTCTCCCCCTGTTGAAGGAATTTCATCCTTGACATGAATAATATCAAACCTCCCCGGGTATTTTTTCATAACATCAAGAGCCACTGCTCCCCCGTTATAAAGGTTTCCTATATCCAACTCCATTGAAACAAGTGTCGGGTCGAGGCTTTGCATCATTATATCAAAAAGTTCCTGTCCATTAAGGCTCTCACTGAATTCAAAATCATGATTATGATATCCGAATTTCATGCCATGCTGCTTACAAAGTTCACCGCACTTATTGAAAACATCCATATAACCTTTAAAATCATCATAGTTATCCCTCATACTCTCGTCCATCCAGGGACTAACGACCCAATGCTGACCAAGAGTGGCAGCATCCTCTATTGTATACTTCCACTTATCACTGAAATCATTTGTAGCAGGATCCCAGTCGTCCTTTGCCATAACAGTATGGCCACTGATCATCTTTAATCCCAGGTCATCAAGTATTTTCCTGAAATCAGCAGGAGAATATCCATAGAATTTCCTGTCGATATAATTGGCATGTTCTACATAAACATAACCCATGCCGGCCAGTTGTTTAAGGGTGCCCAGAGGATCATTCGACATGTCGTCACGGACTGAATAAAGCTGAAGACCGACCATTTCTTTTTGCTGTTGTTCTTTTTGGTTTTTTCCCGTGGAAGATGCACATGAGGAAGGGAAAAAAGCAATTCCCAGTGCAGCCACAGTGCCTGTTTTTACAAATGTTCTGCGAGAGGTTTTCATTAATTGAAGAATTAGGTTTGATTGAAAGATATTAAAATGTATTTACTTCAGATAAAGTTATTAATTCAGGCATTTAAAACAAATAATGGTATATAATTAATGTTCTTACGGTTCAGTCGTATGAAATATTCTTTGCTCCCTGTATTTTCCTTGTCTTAACTTTATTATGAAACAATGCTTCCAGCTCTGCCGGAGAAATGCCAGTGACAGGATCAAAACTATCTGATGAAATGTATGACAATATACTACTGAATAACTGCCTGCATTCAGGTTTGTCCTGTAGCTTCCGGAGATCTGACATACAAACAAGCAGTCTGCCCTTTCCAACAGAATACTCAAATATGAGTCCCAGCTTATGGTTCCTGTCGATATTATCAACAACCTGTACCAGTGGATGATAATCAGCGGGAGTACTATCCATAATTAGCGGATAACTATTTCTCACCACGGCCCACCACTGCCAGTTGGTATAGAACTCCGTCGGGAAGGAATTGAAAACAGGATGCAACGGGTCGGTCAGGATCGACATAGTGCCCGGGGAAACAGGTTTATTGTTGGCAAGTGAAATACTCCTGAACATACTGTAATTCCAGTAATCGGGAGTGAAAAGTCCTCCGACAGTATTATCGGTGAGCCCTACTGAAGAAGGGAAAAGAAGCACTTTCCCTCCACCAGCAAGAATTCCAAGTGTCTTATCATTCAGATTATCGGCTATGGTAATATCGTTCGGGACACTGGTATCTACCGATTGAGGGTAAATCCAAACAGGCCAGCTGTTTTTATAATTTGTTCCCGCGAGCGAAACTGTTAATGTTGCCTTTGCCGGTTCCTGAACCCCTGAAAGGTCTGCTGTAATAGTAGTAATACCGGTAAGTCCTCCGTTGTCAATATCATTTTTTGTCTCTCCCTGCCCGATAATTTTACCCGTGGCGGTCATTAGCTCCCACCTGACAGCCTGGTTCTTAAATGACCTGTCAGAATAATTTGCAACCTCAATCTTTCCGGTGAATGTCTCATTATTAGTCCAGCAATATTTATCCATGACAAACAATGGTACAACAGTATTGCAAAAATGACCAAATTCTTCAGGAGTGATTATCCCCTTGCTGTCCATAAAGGCATCAAGTATACCGACAAGCGCCGTACCCTGACCCGGAAAATCCTGAAGGTCAAGAAGGTGAAATCCACCAAAACCAGGAGTTCTCAGGGCCATTTCTATATCGGCTTTATAACATATAGCACTGAGTGCACCCGAAGCTCTGAAGAAGGACTTCGCCTGTCCGCCAAGGTTGTTCTCATTCAGCCTTTCCCGGAAAATCTCAAGATTCCAGGGTTTCATTACGCCGGTATATTTTTTTATCTGATCATAATCGGGATAGACCTGGTACTGCCCGACCTCTGTACCTAACGCGGGTACAGTACATCGTGATACAGCACCCGAATAGTTAACAGTTGTGGAAGGATACTGACCGTTTATATATCCTCCCTCATAAGCATCTGCAAATGAAAATGAACCACGAATCTGTGTGCCATATGAATTACCTGTATCAGCCCCTATCCTACAGGCTGCATAATAATCTTCACCTTCGGCCTGCCCCCTGAATCCCAGGTAGTTATTCGAACCATATGCCATAAGGTGCCTGTTATCGACGGACCTGAAGTGCTTCAGAAAATCTTGCATAAGCCCCTGGTCACCGGAAAGCTCATTACCCAGGGCAAACATCACAAAGGAAGCATGGTTGCCATAGTCTTTAAGGATATGATCTCCCTCCTTGAGCAGGAATGAGTTAAGGGCCTTTTTCTCCTTATCCATACTGCCCCAGAAAGGCAGCTCCGGCTGCATATAAATACCTTCCATATCAGCAGCCTCGAAAGCGGCGGAAGGAGGTGTCCATGAATGGAACCTGTAAAAATTAATATTATATGATTTTGCAATACGGAAAACCCTGAGCCAGGAGTCAAGATCCATGGGAGGATGGCCTGTAAGAGGAAACACACATGCATCATGCTTGCCACGGAGAAAAGTTTTTACACCATTGATTGTAAACTGCGTGCCTCTGGTGGCAAACTTTCTCATGCCAAAATCAACCGATCTATTATCAGTATCTGCTCCATCTGTCAGGGTCACCACAAGTTTGTAAAGTACCGGGTTATACTCACTCCATAACTGCATCCTGTTACCGATCCTGTATCTCAGGTCAACAATGTTTTCTCCTTCCTTTAATGATACAGGATACGACCTTTCCGAAAATTGCCTTGGATTCTTGGTATTCCATGAGTATGCCCTGAGACGAATCTCCTGCTTTCCGCTGGAACCACCCCTGCCAAAAGCCTTAATGCTGATTTTTACACTTTTAGAGCTTATATCAGGATAAACCATGACATTTCCTATATAGGCTGGTGCAGAAGCTTCAAGGATGAAGGACCCTGTAATGCCATTCCAGTTACCCTGTGTATGTTCTGTCCAGGCATGTGAACCTGTTATGCCATCAGGGACGGAACCTTTTCCATTGTCTACCAGCACCGTGATGGCGTGTCTGCCCGGTGTCAGAAAGGAGCTAAGGTCATATTGCTGTTCTGTGAGAATATCATTATTGCTACCGGCCAAAATGGAATCGACCCATACAGTTGTTGGTTTCGTCCTTTCCATTATCAGAGTAACATGCCTGTCTTTCCAGTCGTCCGGGATATCAACAACCTTCCTGTACCAGGCTTTCCCTGCATACATGAATTCCCTCGATAAACGCATTGTCTCGTTATGGTTGGTGTTCGGTATTCCTTTCCTGTTTTCATCCATGGTGCCCGGTAAAACTATAGAGTCAGCCAATTCTTTCAGGTACCATTGCGAAGCGATGCCTTCACCTGTGGTATCCATGGCAAACTGCCACATACCGCCCATATCTATCCTGCTTCGCAGCGAATCAAACGAGCCCTGTCTGCAAGAGGTGATAAGAATTATCATTAATGCCGCCGGAACAGCAATGCGGGATAAGGTATGTTTACTCATAAAGGTCATTTATATCTGCTCCTGCCAGCTCAGAAAGCAGTGTACTTATCTTTTCAATGATCTCATTATAACACATTTCCCCTTTCGCAGCTGTAGCCAGAACTGGATTTCCAATGCCGGTGTCGGAAGTGACTTCAGACCAGTGGCGCTCAGCCCAGGCCCACTTCTCATTCAATGCTTTTATTTTAAATTTCCTGCCTTTACCTTCACCGGCTTCACTCAGGGGCCTTACCATACCGGGCACGATGAACTGCATAATGCTTGTCTCCATTTCATCCGCATGACCTCCCCCGTTTTCAAAATAGTCGGCGTTATTGAATGACTGGAACCAGTTCACGGCACAAATGAACATCTCAGGATATCTTAATCCGAGCTCCCTTACCATCTGTTTGAAATCATTTCCTCCATGGCCGTTCAGAATAAGAAACTTATGTATCCCATGACCGTTTAATACATGAGTAATATCATCAAGAATAGCCATTTGTGTTGAAGGATTCAGGTTTATGTTAAGCCTTATATCCATCTGTCCTGTGTTTACCCCGAATGGAATAACCGGCAGGACAATAACTCTCGCACCCTTTTCCCATGCCACACCTGCCGAATCTCTTGCAATCCTCTCAACCATAATATTATCGGTAGAAAAAGGAAGATGAAGGTTATGAGCCTCTGTTGCCCCCCATGGTAAAACAGCCACTTCAATTTCCTGGTCTTTCATGTCTTTCCAATACGACTCTGCTAATACAAACGGATCCATAAAACATCTTTTATAAGTTATACAATAGCTGGTTTCAAAACTTTAAATGACCTAAAGGTAACAAGCACAACGGTAAAATTACCCCATACCCTGTAAAAATAACTTTTAATACATCCACATATTACCGGTATGGTGCATTATTTGTCACTTAACCTCAGGCGGAAGTAATTTATACATTACTGGTGTAACAAGCCGTGCCAGCAGTGTTGATGTGATAAGCCCGCCAATGATAACCCAGGCCAGAGGGGAATAGAGGTTTGATTTACCGAGAGCGATTGGGAGCAAACCACCTATTGCCGTAAGCGTTGTCAGGATTACAGGAAGGAACCTTATCTCACCGGCTTTTATTATCGCATCATTAAGTGCCGTCCCCTGTTTTCTCAGCTGGTTGGTGAAATCAACTAACAGAATCGAATTCTTTATCTCAATCCCGATAAGCGCAACAAAGCCAATAGCCGCAGTAAATGAAAGAGTGTTTCCCGTTATATACAAAAATAATAACCCGCCGATAATACCAAGTGGTATTACCGAAAGGACTATAAGAGTGCTTTTGAATGTTCTGAACTCCAGAATTAATATTGCAAATATCCCGAAAATTGCGATAAGGATTGCCGTTCCTATTCCACCGAAGCTTTCCCTGCGGCTTTCGATCTCCCCTCCGGGGACTATTCTGAAGCCTTGCGGAAGCCTTAGTTTGCCTACTTCAGAAAGGATGTCCTTTGTTACTCTGTCGGTGTTAAAACCTGTAAGCACTGCAGAGGAGACTGTCATAGAACGATCCGAATTATAGTGCTGAATCAGTGTAGGTGAATTAACGAACTCAATCCTTGCCAGTTGAGATAGCGGCACCTGGGCACCTGAAAGAGATGTAATAAAAATCCTGTCAAGTATTTTCAGTCTTTCCTTTTTGTCTTCCGGTAATCGAACTTCTATCGAATATTCCCTGCCCTGGGAATCCCTGTATCTGCCAGCAACAAAACCTGCAAGTGCAAGCCTTAATGTCTTATCAATCTCTATTGAAGGGACACCCAGTAATCCGGCTTTTTCGCTGTTAACCAGCACTCTTATGTCGGTGAGCGACTGGCTTAAAGGATTCTTTATATATGTTGTGCCTTTAGTATGTATGAAGATATCTTCGATCTTACCGGTATAATACTTTATTGAATCGAGATTTTTCCCCACCAGCCTCAGAGCAATTGCCGCATCTATAGGCATGCCATTTTCAAACTCCCTTACATACATCCTTGCATTAGAATATGTATTCAGGGTATCCCTGAGATTATCAAGAAATTTCTCTATATCAGGCAGTATCTCACGGTTTACTTCACACATAACCTCGCCAAGTGAAGTCTGCTCGCTCTTCTGGAAAGAGTTATAATATATCATAGGGTTCCCCTTTCCAATATTGGACATGTAGTAATTAACCTTTTTATTCCCTGCCAGCACCGATTCAACAAACCTTACAGCCCTGTCGGTTTCGTCCAGGCTGCTGCCTCTTGGTGTCTCAACGGTTATCAGGAACTGCGGCATCCCGGCTTTTGGGAAAAGGCTAAAACCAATAAGCCTTATAAAGAATAACGATGAAAAGAATAAAACCACAGCAACAAGCACTGTGATACCCGGATTCGCCAGCACCCATTGCAGTGCCCTTCCATAAGTAAAGTCAATAGCCTTATGTAATCCCCTGAGTACTATGTTACCACGGGGATCAACATTGCCCCTGAAGATATGACTGGAGATGAAAGGTATGATTGTTAGTGCAACCAACAGCGATCCTATCACTATAAAGGTTACAGATGTAGGAAGAGACCTCGTGTATTTGCCTGCCATGCCCGGGAGGAACATCAGGGGAAGAAAAGCAAGGATAAGTGTTGCTGTACAGCCCATAACAGCAGTGCTTATCTGGTTTGTCGCATTAATTGCCGCATCATATGGTGCGGATCCCCCTCTTATCCATCTCGAGATATTTTCAACAACAACAATCGAGTCATCAACAAGAAGGCCCAGGGATATAACAGCACCCACAATTGTCAGCTGGTTGATACTGAACCCTACCAGATACAAACCTGTTATTCCTATCATTAAGGAAAGGGGAATGGAAATCATTACAATACCTGAAGCCCTTAATCCCAAAGGAAGCAGTGTGACAAGTACCAGGAAGAAAGCAAACAGGAAATCCTTCTCGAGCCTTCCAAGCTTGCTTTTAACGTTTTGAGACTGATCGAAACCCTTTTCAATACGCAATCCGCGGGGAAGCTTCCCAGAAAAAGAATCATAAACATTGTAGATATTATTCCTGACCTCGTGTATGTTCTGTTTTTCCTTCATATTGGCCACAAGGAAAATTGCCTTTTCACCATTATACCTGCCGTAATACGTAAGATCAGCATCGCTCCAGTAAATATCGGCGATATCCTTCAGATGCACCACCTGTCCCGCATTAGAACCCACTATCGTGTTTCTCACCTCCTCAAGGTCAGAATAGTTGCCACTTGTCTTTATATTGAATTTGCGAGGACCAATATCAATACTCCCGCCTGGTATGTTGGCATTTTCACTCTGTATTGCGCCAACAACCTGGTTGAGAGTAATATTAAGACCGGCCATCTTTGGCAGGTTGACCGACACTTTCAGTACCTTTTCGGGATAAGCCATAATCTGCGCCTTACGTACCCCCGGTACAGAAGATATTTCATCCTTCAGCTCTTCAGCATATTTCCTTAGTTCAGCGTAATCCGATTTATCTCCCACAAGTGCGCTCTGAACAATATTTGTATTTCCAGCAAGTATTTTGAGGGCCTCTATACTGTACATTTCCGGCGGGAGAGATGATTTTATTGAGTTCAGCTGTCTCTCAATTTCATCAAACTTCTTATCCGGATCAGTGTCAGCATTAAATTCTATTACAATCACTGCAACACCATCCTTAATCTCTGTAACTATGCTTACAATATCTTCGAGCTCATTAAGACTCTCTTCAACTTTATCCACTACAAGCTGCTCCATATCGACAGGTGAGGCCCCGGGATATACTGCTATTATAGGAAATTTTGATATGGGAAACTCCGGATCTTCAGCCTGTGGTATCTTTAAGAAGGAATACACTCCCAATGCTATCAAAAGAAGAAAGACAACAATGGTAAACTGATAATTACGAACTGCCAGATCCGGTATTTTCATTGTATCATCATATTTATACTATCAGCTCCTCAGCATCAGTTATTGATTTACTACTTTAACCTTATCTCCGTCTTTCAGGTATGCCGCCCCGTCTGTTACAATGCCGGATATTCCTGCCGGAATACCTTTCACTGCTATCATTGTATCTATAACAGACTCAATCCTTACCCTTAACTTATTTGCTGTCTGTGAATTATTTACAACAAATACATAACCATGATCACCATCGGCTTCAATAAGAGAACCAACAGGGATTAGTGTTGAAATTGCCCTTGCTTTGGGATATATATCAACTTCTCCAATAAACCCTGAAACCAACCTGTAGCCCGGGGAGTCGATAAGAAGAAGTTCGGTATCGTATGTTCCGGTGTAGGGATTCGACATGCCTCCAATAAGACTCACTACAGCCTGAAACCTGGCACCCGGCCAAGCATCGAAAGTAATCCATGCCGTATCACCTGCACTGATCCTAACTACATCCCTGTCGGCAACGCCGCATTTTATTTTCCAGTGTTTCCCCGATGCACCGAAAAGGAAAACAGGATAACCTGCCGATACCATCTCATCCTCCCTCGCAAGCTGTTTAAGTATTATACCATTATCGGGAGCTGTTATCTTCGAGTGTTTAAGATTAAACCCGGCAATATCGAGATTCGATTTAGCTACACTAAGGGCAGTAAACGCATCCTGTTTTTGTTCAAGGGTGACCACGCTGTCGCTGTACAGGTTCTGAGCCCGTTCGTAATCTCTCTGCGCCTTTTCAAGGGCATCCCCGGCCTGACCGGCTTTTGCCCTTATCTCCACAAGATTCAGCGAGGCAAGTGTATCGCCCTTTCTCACCTTTTGCCCTTCTTTTACATTCACATAGGCTATAAGCCCTCCTGTTTTGAAAGACAGTTTAATCTCTTCACTGGGAGCAAGTATACCCGTGGTATGCACCGGTATGCTTATCTTTCCTTCCTGGATCCCGGCGACTCTGACCCTCACCGATTCATCCTTAACCTTTAGAGGTTTATTATCAGAACAGGAGACAGTTAAGAAGAGTGTTGCAAATAGAATTATAACAGTGTTTTTCATAATAGTCCCTGTTTATTCGTTTGTATTGACAGCCGTTACCTTTTCAAATTCAGCAAAAGAGGAGAGGTAGGTGAACCTTGAAATTATTAAGTTGGCTTCTGCCTGGGTGAGAGTTGTTCGCGCATCGATAAACTCTATCATATTAGCCTGCCCTTCCCCGTACCTTCTTTTAACGAGTCTGAAACCTTCACGGGCACTTCGTAAACGGGCTTCTGCAGCTGTTATTCCCTTTTCCGCAGTAAGCAGTTCATTCATTGTATTTATCACTTGTAGCTCAATCTGTTTCTTAGCTTCTTCCAGCTGCCTGTCAGCCATCTCCCTGTCAATCACCGACTGTTTTATTTTTGCCCTGTTCCTGAAGCCCGAAAAAAGGTTCCATGAAAGGATTGCTGATGCCTGTACATATTCCTGGTCTTTGTTGATCCTGTAATCGACGCCCTGTATACCATAATCGACAGCAACATACATTTCGGGTATTGCGCCCGAGCGATCAAGGGTCAGCTGCATATTTTTTATATTGATGTAGCTGGTGATTTTTTTTAACTCCTCCCTGTTGCTTAATGCAATATCAGAATAGTTACCAGTATAGCCGGCCAGAAGGGGAAGTGTATCGGGTTCCGTAATTATAACTGAGTCGGAAAGAGGCCTGTTAAGCAGGAAATTGAAATAGGCACATGCTGTCCTTCGCCTGTTCTCAGCTTCCTGGAGCTCCTGGTCAAACTTGCTTAACTCAGTCTCTGAACGGTAAAGGTAATCTATGGTTACTTTATCGTTATCAACAAGCCTCCTGTTAACCCTTATATTTTCCGTCAGGAGATCTCTTGTATCCCTCAGCATCGACAATAACCTTTCCGACATTGCCACATTATACCAGGCCTTTTTTATCTCTGCTGTAAGTTCGCGCCTGTACTGGTTGATATCTTCCTCATTAAAAAGGGTTAACTCCTTTTTGATCCTGGAGTTATAATATATATCCGGATTGACAACAGGCTGCAGTAACCTTACTTTTGTCTCCTGCTCATGGGGCCGGAGAAATTTAATTTCCTGGTTATCAATATGAGGAAAAACATTCGTGGCAAGCAGGCTGTTAAGAGTTGAATAGACAGGATTCAGAAAATCTCCGACCGGAAACTCAATTGTACGGCCACCATCTGATAATGTGTAACGTGCATTGAAACTGAGGCCCGGATAAAAAAGCCCCCTGGCCTCTCTCAAGGCTTCAATACTCTTTTCATAACCGGACTGTTTTTGTTGCAGGGCAAGATTGTTATCCAGACCATACCTTACATAATCATCAAGTACGGGTTGTCCGCTGAGCATTAATGGGCAGATAATCAGAACCGAAATAAAAAACACCTTCATCTTACTGTTATTTTTTCCTGTATGAACAGGCTGATCAGAAATACTAAAATTTACGAAATAATAATTTGCTGACCAAAGGAATAAGCATAATTACAGCGGACATATATGTGTCATTCATTCTTAAGCTGTTCCAGGCGTGCCGCCCAGAAGGCATTAAAACTACCCCTGGGTTCTTCACAAAGGTATACCTGTGTTCCGCGTTCCCTTGCATAAGGATTTGTTATCTTCCCCACAAGAATAACTTTATTGAATATTGCTTCAACATCTTCACCCAGTTCGTTATTTATATAAATAAAATACTTTATGTCAGGGGTAAATTTTCGCGGTATCCAGTAAATAAAACTTTCGTTGAAACAAACCGGTTCCGGCAAGCCATATTTTCTGCCTATCACTGTTATTGCCCCGGCCTGGCCGTAATTTTCACAATAAATAAAAGCAGCCTTTTTATCGGGTATCATGTTCCAGGCTTTAGACGCTATTTCCGTAAGTTCACGCCATCCCAGCATGTCTGCATAATCCTGCGGTAAAGAATGTATCGATCCATCCTCAAATCGCCTTATGGAATTGAAGCCGTATTTCTTTTCCACGTTACTGAAATATTTTACAAGACATTCGGGTTTACACACAGGCAGCGACATAGGTAATATTGGAATTGTCAGTCCGGCCAGCGCTGAGATGAAGAGTATCCGCGGAAGTATTCTCCTGAAGACAAAGCTCCAGGAGACGGCTCCTGCTGCAAAAAGAAAAGGGAAGATGCCGATAGTATAATAACTTTTACCTTTCAGAAGAAAAAGGAATAACACCACCAGGAGTGACACAACAGCCAGGAAGCGGTACCTGGCAGCTGTTTTTTCCGTTAAGAGCCAGATTAAGCCTGCCACTGAAACAAATGAAGCCAAAGCAGGCATTATCAGCTGGTCCATCAGAAAGCCTTTACGATCGACGTTCACAAGTTGAGTTCTCTCCAGCTCTGAGAGATGATGGAACACAGGCAGCTGATGAGTGAACTGCCAGACCAGGTTGGGGAGAAATATTATAAACCCCAGGATAAGTCCAACCCAGAATTTCTTCTCGGAGAATATCTTCCTGTTGGATGTAAAAGGAACAACAACAAGGAGACTTATGAATAACAATCCTATAAGGTATTTATTGAGAAGGGAAAGACCCGCAACTATACCTATCAACAACAAGTAACGGCCTGAACCGCTATTCACATATCTGATAATAATATAAAACAGAAGTGTCCAGAAAAAAAGATCGATATGCACAGGCTGGAACAGTTCAAATGTCCTGAGGGAGATACCGCTTATCATAAGTGCCACGGCTGCAAGTATCCGTGCATACGATCCGCCACCCAATTCCCTGGCCATTGCCGAAACAAGGAAAACCATTACTCCACCCATAAGGGCTGGAAAAATCCTGACAGCAAACAGGGAGAATCCGAAAAGATGGTGCATCAGCCATGCTAGCCAACCGATCATCGGAGGTACTGTCTCATATCCTGTTGAAGGATGCAGACCAAGGGAGAAATATAATAACTCATCCCTGTGGTATCCAAGGTTATTAATTACAAGCAGATGTATTACAACGTTAATAGCTGCAAGCAGGAGGATGAAGATATTAACATTTATCTTCTCTTTACCGGGTTTCATTTCAAACGGAATTACTTAGACCAAGTTAAACAGAGAGGAAAGTTAAGAATAAATCCTTCCCGTTCCGACAGGAATATTAAAAATATCCGGAGAAGTTTTTTGTGCCTCCTCTTTTATAACACCCCTGTAAAACCTAGTTTTCTCTTCTCTTCGGACTGGCATCGAATGAAATTGTCAGGCCGAACCTGCTGGTACCCATCACCGGAGCTTCATAGTCAATACTCCACTGATCATAGAACAGTTTGTCGATATGATAATTAACAGGAGGAGCTGCAAGATCAGCAAAAGGAGTTATTATTATGCCCTGCATAATTTCAAAATCTATCCCCAGCAGGAAAGTAAAACCGGTGGTATAACCCGTGTCTTTCCCGTATGTTTTTGTCTTATCGCCGTTAAAGTAGTTAACAGTCCAGCTGTATAAACCGAATGCTGCTCCTCCCCAGGGTCTGACATTCTTATTTCCAATACTGTATTTGGCGCCAAGTCTTAACCCGCTTGCTGACATGTCAAAATGCACATCAGTAGGCAGGTTATTAACTGCGAGAGTCTGAGGTGCACCGGGCTCATCCCAGTGTGTGGCACCTTCAGCTTCCGTCCATGGCGATTGAACAGTCTCACCCTGTTTCGCAATAAGTATATTGTAGTCGTATATGCTCCCGTCAAAGAAAAGGCTGATATTCTTTGCAACAGTTGCCTGTACTAAAACTCCCATTCCATACCTTTTTAATGTGTGCCCGTATTCTTTAAGATACGAAGTGGTTCCCATATTAGTCAGCGCAGTTGACGGCCATACACCTGTGGGATATATCCCCGAAAAACCGACTGTAATAAGATTCCTTCCCCTCTCCTGCGAGCCCTCCGGATTGGCGGTATTTACTGTCTTACCGGGAGTGTAGGTTAATTCAGGAGATCCCTGGGCAACAGGTTTCCCATTAAAAGTATCTGTTGATCCATTTTCATACTTAATCCCGGCAATATCGGATTTGGATGTAACATAAACAGGACCGTTAAGGTTATCATATTTTTTGTAACGAACATCTGTCTTCCCTATTTCTAAAATCTTAGAGCGGATCTGCTCGCCGGTTTTTAATGTGATTATGTCCTGCGAGAAACACAGCACCGGGAATAAAGATGCTACAAGAAAAACAAGAACTGCTTTTTTCATCTTTCTGATCATTAAATAAAACAACATGTTAATAACAATGAGTCGTTCAATTACCGGTCAATGCAGGTATCTCTGACGTTAGTCATGCTGACTGCGCAGTAAAATATCTATGTGGCCTTTAAATAACGTAAAGGAATTTCCCTCCGCTAATTATGTTATTAATTTGTTTATTTCCTAGTATTTTTTGACCAGATGGCATAATTTATATGCAGGTAACCCGACTAGTGGAGAAATCAGGCTATAGGCACACCCGTAAGTCCGCGAATTACCACCGAAGCACAAGACAGTCCGAAAGCTGCTGGCATATATGACATTGTACCAACTACAGAGGCTTTATTAACCTCTCCTGTAACAGGAATAACTTTTGTTTTATCAATTTCTTCCGGAGAATAAACTGCGGTAAATCCCTCCCTTATCCCCAGGCGATGCAGTCGTTTCCTGAGTATCCTGGCCAGGGAACAGTTTGTTGTCTTCGATATATCGCTTACAGAGATCTTTTCCGGAGCGAATTTACCGCCTGCACCCATTGAGCTGACAAGTGGATACTTCATCTGCATGGAATGATATATAAGAAATATCTTTGGAGACAGGGTATCTATTGCATCAACAACATAATCAAATCCTTTTTCAAGTATCTCTACCATTCTATCATCGCGCAGGTATTCATTTATAACTGTCAGTCTGATACCGGGATTAATATCCGTCAGCCGTGCGGCCATAACTTCCGCTTTGGGAAGTCCCTCAGTGC
This sequence comes from Bacteroidales bacterium, assembly GCA_046706305.1. GTDB lineage: Bacteria > Bacteroidota > Bacteroidia > Bacteroidales > VadinHA17 > LD21. The sequence goes on along the minus strand of JBJKPQ010000130.1, from coordinate 10,617 downwards.
TTTTCAGTGCCGGCAGTTGCCTGTTCCGGTTGGATGGATGAACGGTATCGCCATCAGCAATTGTCATAGAACCCACACCCGATCTGCATATCATTTCCGCCGCCCACGACCCTACCCCCCCCAGTCCGACGACAAGGACTCTTGCATCTTTCAGCTTAACCAGTTTTTCTTCTCCTATGAGCATCTCAGTGCGGGCCAGCCAATTCTCAGTCATATTTTGGTTTTTTATCAATGCCGATTTTTACCATTTGATCAACCATTCGTATTGAGGCTAAATAACCTTCTGTAATTTTCAATTATAAGATCCCTGAGTTCATCCACGCCCATTTCAAGATCAACTGACACCTTCTGGTATATATCCCTTATATCCACATCAGCACCATCAGTTTCAAGAAATATCCTGTCAACAGGCATCCTCCTCAGAAGATCTGTCGCTTCGGGTCTGATGACAAAATCGAACCAGAAAGAGAGGTACATGTTTGCTGATAACAATTGCTCTGCCAGCTCCGTTTTGCGCCTGAAGCCATGAACCATCCAGGGCAGCGACGGATTCATCCTTTTATGAGAGGCAAGCAGCTCATCCCACGATCTTACACAATGTATTATCACCGGCTTCGAACATTCCATGGCAATCCTGACCTGCTCTTCAAAAACCCTGCGCTGAAGATCCATATCCGGTCCGCGCAGCCTGTCAAATCCGCATTCACCTATGGCAATAACGTTGGGATTACGGGCTAAATCAGCCAACGAGTCAAGAAGATGCCTGTAATTGTTACCTGTAATATACCAGGGATGTATCCCGCATGTAAAGGCTGTACCTTCCTTTTGTCCGGGAATGATATTCTCATGCATCATCAGGTTTTCAACAGAAAAGATCCCTTCTTCGGGAACAGATCCGTGAGTATGAATATTTATATAGTCCCCGGCCTGAGGAGTGCTCATGATTCCTTATTGCCAATTTTTCTTATTCCTGCATCTATCCTGTCAAGTGTCTCTTCCTTCCCGATCCAGCTTACAATATCGAACATATGAGGTCCTCTTGAAGCTCCGACTATAACAAGCCTGAAAACATTCATCACTGCACCCGTGTTATATCCGCGATCCTCTATCCAGGCCTTTACGGCCGTTTCAACTGCCAGCGGTGAGAAATCCGCGAGTTTTTTCAGCTCTTCGCTGAGTTCTTGCAGGATCTGTGGAGAATCATCCTTCCATCTTTTCTGTATTACCTGCGGGTCGTAGCTTTCAGGAGCCAAGAAAAAGAAATCCGTCTGATCCCAAATATCTTTTACAAAACTCACCCTCTCCTTTACAAGTGCTATGAGTATCTCAATTCTTATAACATCATAATGTAAGCCCTTTGCCCTGAGCACTTCCCTGAATTCCATTGCCAGTTCACTATCACTTTTCTTTTGAAGATACTGATGGTTGAACCATTTTGCCTTGTCAGGGTCGAACCGTGATCCGGATTTTCCAACTCTGTCAAGTGAGAAGCTTTCGATAAGTTCATCCATTGAGAATATCTCCTGCTCAGTTCCGGGGTTCCATCCGAGGAATGCTATCATATTGACAAAAGCTTCCGGATAATAACCTTCTTCGCGGTATCCTTTTGCTGTTTCACCATAGGGCCAGTAAAGAGGGAAAACAGGAAATCCCATCCTGTCTCCATCGCGCTTGCTTAGCTTTCCTTTACCATCGGGTTTCAGCAGCAGGGGCAGATGAGCAAAAAGAGGTGCATCCCATTCCATAGCCCTGTATAACAGTATATGAAGAGGAAGTGAAGGAAGCCATTCCTCTCCCCTTATAACATGTGTTATCTCCATCAGATGATCATCGACAAAATGAGCCAGGTGATAGGTGGGCATACCGTCCGATTTATAAAGTACCTTATCATCCAGGGTATTTGTATTAACAACCATATCACCCCTTATCAGGTCAGAGAATGATACTTCTTCATTCTCAGGCATCCTGAACCTTATCACATAGGGCTCTCCACCGGAAATCTTTTTCTTCCATATGCCCTCTTCAACCGAAAGAGAGTTATTAAGCATGTTCCGGTTCTCAGAATTATAAATGAATGTTTTTCCTGCTTTTTCACTTTCCTTTCTTAAGCTGTCGAGCTCTTCGGCCGTGTCGAAAGCATAATATGCAAAACCCCTGCTTACCAGGGTTTCAGCGTACTGCCTGTATATGTCTTTCCTGTCACTCTGCCTGTAAGGTCCGTAGTCCCCGCCTTCCCTTATGCCTTCGTCAACAGCTATCCCGCACCAGTTAAGCGAATCCATAATATATTCCTCTGCTCCTTCCACGAAACGCGTCTGGTCAGTGTCTTCAATGCGCAAAATAAAAGTGCCCCCGTTCTTCTTTGCAAACAGGTAATTATAAAGGGCAGTCCTGACACCGCCAATGTGCAACGGACCTGTCGGACTGGGAGCAAAACGTACTCTGACTTTTTTCATGTAACAATATTTCTTAAACTACTGCAAAGATATACAAACGCGGTGATTTATCGACCGGAATGATCAGGCTCAGGGATAATGAAAGGAAATGATTGCTGTTTTACCCACCTAAAAATAAAATACCCGGGTTATTTAGTAAGATGATTACATAATTGTAATAAACAGGAAACAAAAAATAACGAACTTTATGATTCTATTTTAAAAAAGCACATGAATATCAGAATATTCGATACAATCTCATCCGACAAAAAGAAGGAACGCCTGTTTCTTTCTGCAATAGTTCTAATCAACTTGCTTTTAAAGATTATACCTGCTTCCTTACTTGAACTCGGAAATGATGAAGTGTACTACTGGACTTATGCCCTGTTTCCCGACTGGAGCCACTTTGACCATCCACCAATGGTAGGGTTCCTTATCCAGCTCTTTACCCTGAACCTCCGTTTACATGGTGAAATTTTTCTAAGAGCTGGTGCTCTTGTCCTCTCTTCAGCCGGTATTTTTATTCTTTACTACATTGTAAAAAGACTCCACTCAGCAAGGGCAGCCATTTTTGCTGTACTAATGTTCGTCTCATCCTTCTATTTCAATATTATCAGCGGGCTCTTTATACTTCCCGACACTCCCCAGGTGTTCTTCGTACTGGCAGCACTTGGCTTCCTGTTACCCTCAATAACAATAAAGGAACCATCCGGTAAAGACCTCACCAATATTGTCTTCTTCGGGATATTCACCGGCCTTGCATTCCTGAGCAAATATCATTCCCTGTTCCTGTGGGTCGGCGCCGGGTTATATATCCTCATAAAAAACAGGATCTGGCTCAGAAAACCGGCTCTGTACCTAAGTATTATTTCGACGATTATCTTGATGATTCCCGTTATCTACTGGAACTACATGAATAATTTTATAAGCTTCACCTTTCATGAAGACAGGGTAGGCCTTTTCAACAGTCGCATAAACCTGCTTTCATTCGCACGATTCCTGTTGGGACAGATGTTTTATCAGAACCCTGTTCTTTTCATACTCTTCATTGCAGCCACTGTCAGCATTGCAGGCAAATGGAAAAAATTAAGAGAAAGTGACATAGTCCTGCTTTTTACAGGTCTTCCTCTCATCATCCTTTTTACTTTTTTTTCGTTTTTTCATAATACCCTTCCACACTGGACAGGTCCGGCATTTATCTGTTTCATAATACTTGCAAGTGAGTATATGGCAGATATCTATCGCGGCAAGAAGAAAACAGTGAACAGAACACTTATTTCGGCACTTATTTTTTTCATTGTTGTTCTTGCTGCAGGTACTTTGCAGATTAAAACAGGACTCATTCCCCTGGATAATAATAACAAGGGGAAGAATGATTTTACTCTTGATATGTATGGCTGGGCACAGGCAGGTAAAAAATTTGAAACCTTCCTGGAAAAAGAGGGCATAACCGACAGCCTGCATAAAGATGTGGCCCTGATTTCTGATAACTGGTTCCCGGCAGCGCATATCGACTATTATATTGCTCATCCACTGGGTATCAGGCTTCTGGCCCTGGGCAATATCAACCGTATTCATAAATATTACTGGATAAATCAAACCCGAAAAATAAAAAGCACAGACAGGATATTCTATATAACCGATTCAAGGAACTACCACGGACCGGAACAGTTTGAATCTTACTTCAATTCAATAGTCCCTGAAGATACAATTACCATAAACAGGAATAAAAGACCCGTTAAGTATATTTATATATATGAAATGAAGGGGTTTAGGTATGATTCCATTCCAGAACCACTACTTTCCTCTTTTTCAGGGGAGTGACTCTTCTGAAACCAAATGACGGGATGACATGTTTGCCATTAAATGCCAGTATGAATAATATTATCATCAGGCAGGCAAAAAGAGCCAGTGTGCGGGCAATAATGGTAAGAGTAATATTGATAAGGGCAAAACCATTGTTATAATTAAGCTGGTACCCGTTGTATCGGATTAGCGGGTTCAAACAGATAAGCTGAGTACCATTCTTTGCTTCTATCCTGACATAAGTATCATTATTGCCAATTTTATAGGACGCAAAAGAACTGCCGTGAATAACTTTTTTAACAGCTCCCCCGTCTGATATGAATTTTATTATGTCAGCCCTGTTACTGAAATAAACATTTACATAGCCATCCTTTACATTACAGGAATCGAGAAAATTAAGTTCAGTATGGGACAGATTCCTGACTCCGTAAAAACAACCTTTTTTGAGTGCGCTGATGACCTCTTTACGACCAGAACCCTTTGAGCTTATCCTGTTCCAGTTGTTGAATACAAGCTCAGGACTACTAATATCATGGCAATCGTCATCTGCAAGTATCCACGCAGGATATCCATTGGTAAGAGCAGCATCCCAGATTTTGTCGGAAACAGCATAAGTGTTCAGAACTTCAATAAAGTCATATCCTTTAAGATATTTCATGTCCTTTTCCCTGTACCCTCCTTTAAGCGAGGGATGAGCAAGTGCGATAAGCCCACCCCTTTGCTTAAGCCTGTTTATTACCTGCTGCCTGTTATTATAGCCTGCAACAATTGAAAAATCGAAGAATGTGGTTTTGCCACTGTTTAGTACCAATTGGTGAGATTTCCCAAGATTATAGCCATGCTCATAAACCGGGATATAAGATGATGAATGATAATCTGATATTATTTTCTGGTAATTCGATATACTTATAATGTCATATCCATTATCCTTATAAAAGCGAAATATTTCCTCAGGAGACTGTTTCCCATTTGTAAGCCTCAGCCATGCTTTGGAATGTGTATGAAAATTAGCCTTCAGTGTCTTATTAGTAAAACCCTTGTATGGATTATAGATGAAGTCCCCAGAGAACGGGGTATTACTTACTTTATAGAATATTTCCGTCTTAAGGTATTGTGCGGAGAAGAACAGCAACAATAACAGAAATACATTCAGTACCCATTTAACAGGCCGGAGTGTTAAGACACGTGCATATCTTCTCAAGGTTTTCAATTCTTCTTTTGCTTTTGGCAATATTTTCTAATTAAATTACCCTTTGAAAAAGATTTAATTAAATAATAATTAAATTTCACTTTGGCATAATTCCCGGGGGTGTCAAAGAAGAATACAAAACATTTAAAAAAATTGCGACCTTTTTATCCCTTTGTTATTTAAAAGGTGAAGAAATAATTCATTAAGAAGTTCCAGAAAAAAACAAGAATAGTCGCTATTACCTTGGATACATAAAAATTAATCCTGAATTTAAAATCTGTAAAAAAAAATATTATAAGGTTGTTCAGGATCAAGCCCAAAACAGAAATAATTAAAAATTTAAAGAACTGTGTTATAATATGAGGATTAGAACTATTGAAGGTCCATATTCTGTTTAAAAAATAATTAGATGTTGCTGCAAGTGTAAACCCCGTACTGTTTGCTATGTATTTTTTTACTCTTATCTGTTCCTTGAAAAGCCAGGTTACTCCAAAATCAATGATCATTCCGGAGATTCCTACAACCCCAAACTTAATCAATTTCATTAAGAATGTCATATTAAACATGCCGGTAATACATAAAATATTATTTCACAACAAACATAGTATTTGGCATCCACTGTTAAACAGCTAAAGTATTGTATTTTATTAAGTTTTTATTACAATTCAGAATATATTTCATTGTCATTTAGTGCCAGCTATATATTGAGATGTATAAAATCAGGTTTTCCTCAACGGAATTGTATTAATTTAGCAGTAGAATATTAATACTGTTGCTTTAAAAAAAGGTCATTAAAAAGTGCATAAATAAATAAGGATTTTATGAAGAAGATGAAAGCTCTTGTAAAAGCCAGACCTGAAAAAGGGCTGTGGATGGAAGAAGTTCCTGTTCCTGAACCCGGACTGAACGACGTAATAATAAAGGTAAAAAAATCTGCTATCTGCGGTACCGATCTGCACATTTATGAGTGGAATAAATGGGCACAAAAGACCATAAAGACACCTATGACAATAGGCCATGAATATATGGGTTATATAGAAAAAATGGGCGAAGGAGTCAAGAACCTTAAGATCGGCGACAGGGTAACCGGCGAGGGGCATATAGCATGTGGCCATTGCCGTAACTGCAGGCGGGGGAAAGAACATGTGTGTGAGAATACAGTTGGCATAGGGGTTAATATCGATGGTGCTTTTGCAGAATATGTTAAAATACCTGCTACAAATGTTATTCCTCTCGATAACAGGATCCCTGATGAATGGGCTGCTATTATGGATCCCTTCGGTAATGCCACCCATACTGCCCTGTCATTCCCTCTGCTGGGAGAAGACGTACTCATCACCGGCTCCGGATTAATAGGAAGCATGGCTGTAGCAATAGCAAAATTTGCAGGAGCCAGATTCATCGTTGCAAGCGACCTGAGCGAAAAGAGACTTGAGATAGCCAGGAAAATGGGTGCTACCCTTACTGTTAATCCGTCTAAGGGAGAAAAAATATCCGATGCAGTTAAAAAGCTTGGAATGAGAGGCTTCGATATAGGTCTTGAGATGTCGGGTTCACCGAAAGCCTTTGTGGAAATGCTTGAAAATATGTACAATGGCTCAAGTATCTCACTTCTTGGTATACTGCCTTCCGATTTCGAGGTACCATGGAGCGATATTATCTTCAAAGCCATTACCCTTAAGGGAATATACGGCAGGGAGATGTGGGAGACATGGTATAAGATGGAACAGATGATAATCGGGGGTATAGATCTTAACCCGGTAATCACTCACAGGTTCGGCATCGACGATTTCCAGAAGGGCTTCGATGAAATGGAAAAAGGTGATTGTGGAAAGGTGATCCTTAGTTGGTGAACTTTACAGACTTTACAGACTTTACAAACTTTACAAACTATAAACTCTCCTCATCATGTATAAAGATTTTAAACACCACCTGGTAAAGACAATAGATGAAATCCGCGATAACGGTTTATATAAGAATGAACGTATTATTGTTTCTCCCCAGGGTGCCGTGATTAAGCTTGACACCGGGCAGGAAGTACTCAATTTCTGTGCAAACAACTACCTCGGACTATCGAACGATGAATCACTGATCGGGGCCGCTAAAAAAGCCCTTGACGACCATGGTTATGGTATGTCGTCGGTTCGCTTCATCTGCGGCACCACCGATCTTCACAAAGAGCTTGAAAGAAAAATTGCCGAATTTTTTCATACAGAGGACACCATCCTGTATGCAGCCTGCTTTGATGCCAATGGAGGTGTCTTCGAGCCCCTTCTTGGTGAGGAGGATGCCATCATTTCCGATTCGCTGAACCATGCTTCTATAATAGATGGCGTACGTCTATGCAAGGCGCAACGTTACAGGTATGAAAACGGGAACACCGATGATCTGGAAAAACAGCTTCAACAGGCGCAGGCTCATCGTTTCAGGCTTATAGTAACTGACGGTGTTTTTTCGATGGATGGTAATGTGGCGCCGCTGGATGAGATAGTAAGGCTTGCTGAAAAATATAATGCCTTTGTAATGGTTGATGAATCACATTCTGCGGGTGTTGTGGGAAAGACTGGAAGAGGTGTAACGGAATTGCACAATATCATGGGGAAAGTAGAGATAATTACCGGTACCCTGGGCAAAGCTTTTGGTGGCGCTATAGGAGGTTTTACAACAGGTAAGAAAGAAATAATTGAGATGCTGAGACAGCGTTCAAGACCGTATCTATTTTCCAACTCAATTCCTCCCCTTGTTGCTGCCGCAGGAATAAGAATGGTGGATATGATGACCTCGACAAATTACCTTCAGGATAAGCTTCATGAGAATGCAGAATACTTTATCGGGGGGATGACAAAACTAGGTTTTGATATCAAACCCACCCGTTCTGCAATATGTGCCGTGATGCTCTACGACGCAAGGCTCTCGCAGGATTTTGCCGCAAGGTTGCTGGATGAAGGTATTTATGTTATCGGTTTCTATTACCCTGTGGTGCCAAAAGGGCAGGCCAGGATAAGGGTACAGCTCTCTGCAGCCCATACAAAGGACCATCTTGATAAAGCTATGAAAGCATTTGAAAAGATCGGCAGGGAGCTTGGTGTCCTTAAATAAAAGGTCTCAACCGCATTTCGAGGACCCGCAGTCTTTGCATATCAGGCAGCCTTCTTCATAAACGAGGTTGTCGGAACCACATTCTCCACATTTACCCTTGGCTTTTGTGCCATTGGGGATATATCTTTTAAGGGCCCTTTCAACACCGCTCTTCCAGTTGTTTATCGACTCACTGTCGAGACGAAGCGACTGTATCAGGTTAACAACATCCTGTATAGGCATCTCATGACGAAGAACACCGGATATCAGCTTCGCATAATTCCAGAATTCCGGTTTGAACATATGAGATAAGCCTCCCATTGTCTTTTTATAACCATATTTATCGGTATACTGGAAGTCGTAACGTGTCTTGCTGTCCTCGTCCTTTATCTTGATGATCCTGCCCTTCACTATGCTCTTTGGTATTGGGAATATCTCCTCATCGGCCATACCTGTGAAGATCTCATAAGGTCTGCCGTCTTTAAGTCCCACGAAGGCTATCCATTTCTCTTCGTTAATATTGAAGCGGATGACATCGCAGTCGAGTACTTTTGGTCGTTTGGGTCTTTCCTGCCGTATCTCTGTCTTCCCCGAGACGAGAACACCGCTGCGTGAACCGTCACGGTAAACAGTAGCTCCTTTGCATCCCGATTTCCAGGCTGTAAGATAAAGTTCACTCACAAGCTCTTCTTTAACATCTGAAGGAAGATTGATAGTAACACTTATAGAGTGATCGACCCATTTCTGGATAGCTCCCTGCATCTTAACCTTTGCAATCCAGTCCACATCATTGGCTGTCGCCTTAAAATAAGGAGACTTTTCAATTATTTTTTTAATTTCCTCATCATCCATCATGGTCACCTCTTCCGGGACGTAGTTATTCAATCGCAGCCAGTCGACAAACTTATGATGGAAAACATTAAACTCCTCCCATGAATCACCTACTTCATCCTTAAATGAAACAGTCACATTCTTATCATTCGGGTTGACCTTCCTTCTTCTCTTGTAGAATGCCGAGAACACAGGTTCGATACCCGATGTTGTCTGTGTCATCAGGCTTGTTGTTCCTGTCGGGGCAATTGTAAGAAGAGCTATATTTCTCCTTCCGAATTTGACCATGTTATTGTACATAACAGGATCCTGCTCTTTAAGGCGCAGAATGAAAGGATTGTTTTTCTCCCTTTCCGCATCGTAAATGGTAAAAGGTCCTCTTTCTTTTGCAAGATATGTTGATGATTTATAAGCTTCAAGAGCCAGGGTTCTGTGTACGTCTACGGAGAAGCTGGTTGCCTCATCGGTACCATATCTCAGTCCCAGCCCTGCAAGCATATCTCCTTCAGCCGTAATACCTATCCCTGTACGTCTTCCTTCTTCTGATTTCTTGCGAATGCTCGACCACAGGTTCCTTTCAACCTTTTTGATCTCCTCACTTTCAGGATCAGCATCAATCTTGGCGAGTATAGCATCTATTTTCTCCATCTCAAGATCGATGATATCGTCCATTATCCTTTGAGCCAGACCTATATGTTCCTTATAAAGTTCAAAATCAAATTCTGCATCCGCTTTAAACGGATTCTTTACATAGCTGTACAGGTTTATTGCCAGCAGCCTGCAGCTGTCGTACGGACAAAGAGGTATCTCCCCGCAGGGATTGGTTGAAACAGTGGCGTAGCCCAGATCGGCATAACAATCAGGCACGCTCTCCTTCTTAATTGTATCCCAGAAGAGCACTCCCGGCTCGGCAGATTTCCAGGCGTTATGAATAATTTTATTCCAGAGCTGAACGGCATCTATATCCTTTGCAAATTTCGGATCATTTGAATCGATCGGGTATTGCTGCCTGAACATCGATTTCGTTTCAACAGCTCTCATAAAATCATCGGTTAGCTTAACAGATACATTGGCTCCGGTTACCTTTCCGCTTTCCATTTTAGCATCTATAAACTTACCCGAGTCGGGATGTTTTATCGAGATAGAGAGCATCAGTGCTCCACGTCGTCCGTCCTGCGCCACTTCTCGTGTTGAGTTGGAATACCTCTCCATGAAGGGGACAACACCTGTTGAAGTAAGTGCGCTGTTAAGCACAGGTGTACCCTTTGGCCTTATATG
>JBJKPQ010000129.1:0-6014 GCA_046706305.1 Bacteroidales bacterium | reverse complement strand
GTTGGAGAAGTGCTGAAAACGCTTGACAGCCTTAAGCTCACAGATAATACTATTGTTATTGTAACAAGCGACAACGGGCCTGTTGTGCCGGTTTGTGACTTCCAAGCAGTTCTACAGCCTGGTCCATATAACCATCATCAACAACAGGCCCGTTGTCGCTTGTTACAATAACAATAGTATTATCTGTGAGCTTAAGGCTGTCAAGCGTTTTCAGCACTTCTCCAACCGACCAGTCAAATTCAAGAATAGCATCGCCGCGAGGCCCCATCCCGCTTTTCCCGACAAACCTTTGGTTTGGCACTCGCGGTACGTGGATATCATGTGTGGCAAAATAGAGGAAGAACGGTTTATTCCTGTTCTCTTCTATGAACATTCTGGCCTTTTTAGTCAGCACTGCAGAAATTTCTTCATCAACCCACAATGCAGATTTTCCACCCGTCATGTATCCTATCCTGCTGATACCGTTTACTATAGTCATGTCATGACCATGACTGGGATGAATTTTAAGGAGTTCCGGATTCTCTTTTCCTGTTGGCCAGTCACCGATCTTCTCTTTATAACTGACTTTTATCGGATCTGAAGGATCGAGGTTTGCTACCTTCCTGTCATCTACAAAGACACATGGTACGCGATCTCCGGTAGCAGGAATAATAAAATCATGATCAAACCCCAGGTCCATTGGTCCCGGTTTTATAATCCCGTTCCAGTCCGGACCACCTGCCGGTCCGAGACCAAGATGCCATTTTCCGACAACGGCTGTGGTATATCCCGATCTTTTAAGAACTGAAGCTATTGTGGACGTATTACTGTTTATAATTGAAGATGCATCACCTGGTGCGATCCCTGTTCCCTTTTTTCTCCATGCATATTCACCTGTTAACAAAGAATAACGGGAAGGAGTACTAGTTGCTGATGAACAATGGGCATTTGTAAAACTCAGTCCCTGACCGGCGAACCTGTCAATATTTGCTGTTGAAATACCAGTTGCCCCGTAACAACTTATGTCTCCGTAGCCGAGGTCATCAGCATAAATAATAATAATATTGGGAGATTTAACAGCTTTGGTGCAACCCGTATTAATACCAGCCAGCGAGACAAGGCCCAAAGCACCATAAAGCATTTTTATATTTCCAGGTTGTCTAAGCATTTATTTTCATTAACATTATTCGTAAAAGAAGGTAATAATAATCAATACACTCCTGATAATGAATACAATCAATTACTTTTCTCCCATTTAAAAGGGAAGACTTCAGAGGCTTCATGCTCTCTTTTCATTATATCTGTCATTTGTCTGACAATTTCCGGATTAGAGGAAGCAACATTGTTCTGTTCTCCGGTATCTGTTGAAAGATCGTATAACTCAGGAACAGCATCAGGATCATTATTAACTTCCATTTTTACAGCCTTCCATTTACCCATTCTGGCTGCCATTCTGCCTCCCTGTTCATGAAATTCCCAGAACAGGTAATCATGTTCGGGCTGTTTCATTCCCAGCAGGGTCGGAAGAAAAGAAATACCATCTGTTTTCACAGGCATTTTAACTCCTGTTATATCGGCCAATGTAGGAAGCACATCCCAGAAAGCTGATATATGATCACTTCTCGAACCGGCCTTTATTTTCCCTGGCCATCGTACAAGCATAGGGGTCCTTATTCCTCCCTCATACATATCACGTTTATATCCCCGTAGAGGACCGTTGCTGTCAAAATAATCAGGGTCTGCACCACCTTCCAGATGGGGACCATTATCTGATACAAAAATCACTAATGTATTCTTCTCAAGTCCGAGTTCACGGATCCTGCTTAGAAGATCACCTACATAATGATCAAGTTCATTTATCATTGCAACAAAGGCAGCATGTGGTTCTTGCTGAGAGCCGTAGGCTCCTTTTCTGAATCCCGGACCTGAATCTGTTCCCCTGTAAGATTTCTCGGGAAGAAATTTCCCCCTGAATTTATTCATATATTCCTCTTTTGCAATCAATTCAGCATGGGGCAAAGTTGTTGCATAATAAAGAAAGAAAGGTTTATCCCGATTTCTTTCCATGAAGTCCAAGGCGGCTTTATGGATCAGGTCGGCGCTATATGATCCGTTACTGCCTTTGTCGTTTTCATGCAGATCAATACGGTCGTGGTTATGCCACAGGTGATCGGGGTAATAGTTATGTGCCAGGCTCTGGCAGTTATAACCAAAAAACTCGTCAAACCCCATTTTGTTGGGATCGCCGGAAGTTTCGACATATCCCAGGCCCCATTTCCCAAATCCCCCTGTAGTGTAACCGCTCGATTTTAACAGGTCGGCTATCGTGTATGTATCAGAAGGAAGAGGCCAGTTTCCTTCAGGCTGCCAGTCCTTGTTTCCTCTTATCGGTGTATGCCCGGTGTGCAGACCGGTCATCAGGCTTGAGCGCGAGGGTGCAGAAACAGTACAACCTGTGTAATGTTGAGTAAAGAGCATTCCTTCCTGTGCCAGTCTGTCAATTTCAGGAGTTCTGAATTTCTTCTGCCCGTAGCAGCTCAGATCCCCGTATCCCAGGTCATCAGCAAGAATATACACAATATTTGGACTGGTATCCCTGCTATGATCAGGAGAACATGAAATCAATGCAGATGAGGCACATAATATTGCTGGCAGGTTTGTTTTCATCAATCAGGTTATCAGGTCAGGATCATTATCCTTTTTACTTAAGGATAAAATTAAACCTTTAATTTAGAAAAGCAAATGCGATACTGCACGGCATAGCTGTTTCGAGAGTCGTTAAATGCTGGAAATGTGAATAAAACAAAGAAGGGTTAAAATACGTTAAAAACGGGCTTCCCGGCTTCTGAAAAGCGTGAACAAAAGAATTTACAAAAGCGGATCAAAACTGACTATTTGTAAGAATCTATATGTATATTTTTTACAGCTCTTCCAGAGGGATCATTCATATTACTGAATGAAGCATCCCATGCGATGGCTTCCGGGGTGCTGCAGGCTACGCTTGGTACTGACGGCACAGTAGATGCCGCCGAATCGGAAGGAAAGTGCTCAGCAAACACGGACCGGTACAAATACTCCTCTTTGGTAAGAGGCGGATTAACAGGAAACCTGTATTTGGCATTTTTAAGCTGATCGTCTGTCACTTCATGTGCTGCCAGATCTTTCAGAGTATCGATCCATGAATAGCCCACACCGTCAGAAAATTGTTCTTTTTGCCGCCATGCCACACTCTCAGGGAGGTAATCCTCAAAAGCCTTTCTCAGAACCCATTTTTCCATTCTTCCGTTTCCGGCCATCTTATCAGCCGGATTCAGTCTCATTGCAACATCCATGAACTCTTTATCGAGGAAGGGCACTCGTCCTTCAACTCCCCAGGCAGCCAGTGATTTATTTGCCCTTAGACAATCGTAAAGATGTAATTTATCTATTTTGCGAACAGTTTCTTCATGAAATGCTCTGGCATCAGGAGCTTTGTGAAAATAAAGGTATCCACCGAAGATTTCATCTGCCCCTTCACCTGAGAGTACCATTTTAACCCCCATAGATTTTATTACCCTTGCAAGCAGATACATCGGAGTTGATGCCCGAATAGTAGTAACATCATAAGTTTCAATATGGTATATCACATCCCTGATTGCATCAAGTCCCTCCTGCACGGTAAAATTAATTTCATGATGGACGGTTCCGATATGACCGGCTACTTTTTTTGCTGCAGCCAGATCCGGCGATCCCTCCAAACCAACGGCAAATGAATGCAACTGCGGCCACCATGCATCTGTTTCATCTTTTGATTCTATCCTTTTGGAAGCGTATTTTTTTGCTATCGCAGAAACTATTGATGAATCAAGCCCGCCGGAAAGTAAAACACCATAAGGAACATCGGACATAAGCTGCCTGTGTACTGCAGCTTCCAACGCACTCCTTAGTTCAGCAATACTCGTTTTATTGTTTTCCACAGAATCGTATTCCATCCAGTCTCTTGTATACCATTTTTTCATTACTCCATCTTCGCTGTAAAGGTAATGTCCGGGCTTAAACTCCTCTATTCTGTTGCATACGCCTTCAAGAGCTTTTAGCTCAGATGCAACAAAGAAGTTACCGTACTGGTCCCACCCTATATAAAGAGGTATGATACCTATATGGTCACGGGCAATCAGATAAGAGTCTTTCTCAATATCATAAAGTGCAAAGGCAAATATACCGTTCAGTTCTTCGATGAAGGCCGGACCTTTTTCCTGGTAAAGAGGTAAAATAACTTCACAATCGGAATGTGTCATGAAATTATAGGAGGATTCATACCTTTCCCTGATATCCTGATGATTGTAAATTTCCCCATTTACTGTAAGAACCAGGTTCCCATCCCTGCTGTATAAGGGCTGTTTTCCAGACTGCGGGTCTACAATTGATAATCTTTCATGAGCCAGGATAGCCTTATCGCAATAAAAAATTCCGGACCAGTCGGGACCACGATGCCTCACCTTTTTTGACATTTTAAGTACTGTGGACCTTAGATCCATACAATCAATTTTAAGGTCAAAAACTCCTACAATTCCGCACATATATTTCTTAATTAATTATTACTTTTTTTCTGCCTGCTGAGTTCAGGCTGCAAACATAATCATTTTTTTGAATATCATAATTCAAAATGACATTAATAATTGCATTATTATATATTAAATTAAGTAAATATGGTTATATAATATAAAAAATATAGTTAAATACTACTAATGATGAATAATATTAATATGACAAAAATCATATTTTTATATAATACAGTATCTGGAAATATAAAAAACGATTTGGTTATAATTTGTCATATTATATTTATCTGTAGCATGGTTTTTTTATATTGCATGTCTTTTATGCATTTAGTACAACTGGTGATTTTCTGACAATTTTTTTAATGGCTATGATAAGACTTATTTCCGGCGGTTTCAGGGAGACGTTACATATTATTAGACGGGTATCGGGTATTATCAGGGCTGGAAGCCTTAGGATTTACTCTCCATACATCTTTTCGATGCTTCTATTTATACAGTTAGGCCGGCCAGGTATTCAATTACCCCTGAAGACTGAGAGAGCTGCGGGAGAAGTACAAATCGCCGGAAGAACAGGTTCTGAAAAGCAAGCGTCAGCGGATGACATTAACTGGCCGTTTTTCAGGGGACATGACAGCCGGGGCATTGCATTGGGAAAGGGCTACCCTGTACAATGGGATGGAGTAAAAGGTGAGAATATAAAATGGAAAGCTGAAGTTCCGGGTAACGGAAAAAGCTCACCTGTAATCTGGCACGATCTGATCTTTTTAACAGGTGCCCGCGGTAATAAGTGTGAGGTTTATTGTTTCAGCAAGAGTGATGGAAAAATGATTTGGACCGGCATTGCATCAGGGATACCGGGTGAGCCTGAAAGTGTTCCTGAAAGCAATCCCGAGGCTGGTCTTGCTGTTCCTTCTCCCGCAACTGACGGCAAGGGTGTTTATGCAGCTTTCGGTAACGGGAACCTGGTATGCTTCGATTTGAATGGAAAATTGAAATGGGCAAAAAACATTGGTGCACCTGAAAACACCTATGGTTATTCTTCATCCCTTATAGTATATAAAAATATTCTGATAGTGCAGTTCGACAGCCGAACCGGAGTAACCCTTACCGGATACGACACGGAGACAGGTGAAAAAGCATGGGAAACAAAAAGAAAAGGTATTCCTGTATGGTCCTCCCCTGTCATTGCTTATTTTGATGGTGTTCCACAAATAATTGTAAATGGAAATCCCGGAGTCAGCAGCTTTGATCCATCAAACGGCAAAGAGATATGGACTATTGACTGCCTTACAGGTGATGTGGCTCCGTCAGCAGCCGTGAATAGCACAAAGGTTTTTTCAGTTACCGATTTTGCCGTGCTTTCCGCAATTCAGGGTGGAAAAAATCCGTCTGTCATATGGCAGGATAACAGTTATACACCTGATGCTTCGAGTCCTGTTGCAAACGACAAATTCTTATTTGTGAGCACCGGTGCCGGCGACATGGTATGCTACA
>JBJKPQ010000128.1:0-16716 GCA_046706305.1 Bacteroidales bacterium | reverse complement strand
AGTTAACAACGTGCCAGAAAGCATCTATGTAGTCAGGCCTCCTGTTCTGGTATTTAAGGTAATAGGCATGTTCCCATACATCAAGTGCAAGAAGCGGAGTACCTTTTGCCTGTGATAAATCCATTAAGGTATTATCCTGGTTCGGAGTACTTGCCACTGCAAGAGTTTTGTCGGGCTTGAGATATAACCACGCCCAGCCGCTTCCAAAACGTGTCTTGGCGGCAGTATCGAAAGCCTCCTTAAACTTATCAAATGATCCGAAAGCTTTTGCAAGTGCTGAAGACAGCTCGTCGGACGGACCTTTAGAACCGTTTTTGAGATTATTCCAGAACAGGTGGTGATTATAAAAACCACCCGCATTATTCCTTACTGCATCTCCATGCCCTGAAACTCCCGCAAAAATATCATCAAGTGACATATTTTCCAGTGGAGTTCCTGTTACAGCCTTTACAAATTTATTGTAATAACCCCTGAAATGCTTATCGTAATGAATTTCCATGGTCCTGGCATCTATATAAGGCTCAAGAGCATCATAAGCATACGGAAGGGAAGGAAATTCCGGTACCCCGGGAACAATATTCCCAGGTGCCTTGCCTGTACTGCCACTGCCGGCAAATACTTCAGGGCCGGCATAAGCTGCTGCTGCAGCCATTCCAACTGATTTAATAAAGTTTCTTCTCTTCATGGTAGTTTGTTTTAAATGTATTATTGAAGAACACATATTGTTACTCTTTGTTCAATAGATAGTTACAAAAGAGAAGCTATTATGATTTTTAACATAAAAAAGTCATTTCTGATTTTTTTTTATATATTTATAGAAGGGAATTTTCGATGATCCCTGATAACTGTGTGCCCGAAGCAGTCAAAACATTATATATATTCGATCAATATAATAGCGTTCCATTCCTAAAACAGCATTGACATATGAAAAATATTACTACTATCGGCAGAATTCTTTTCGCCCTTCCTTTTGGTTTGTTCGGGATCAACCACTTTCTGATGACTGATTACTATGTGGGAATGCTGACCTCTTTTATCCCCCTCGGGGCCTATACCATACTTCTGACAGGCATAATGCTCATTGCTGCCTGTATCAGTATAATATCGGGAAAACTTATACGATTGTCAACAATTTTGCTTGCTGTCCTTCTATTCTTATTTATAGTAACAATTCATATCCCGCATCTTGTTTCCGGTGCAGATAAAACTGTTACAATCATAGCCCTTCTGAAGGATGTCTCCCTTATGGGAGGATCCCTTATGATAGCCGGTATGTATTCAGGCAGGGAAGAAAAGGCAGGCAGTTAATTTCGCTGAAATACAACCACGTCTAAAAACATTTTAAGGTATTTTCCCCTTTCAGTGCCATATTAAAGGTTGCTGTTTATATGGACTTCACCGAGATTATTGAATATCTTTAAGCCCTTTATGAAAGGAGAAAAGATATATAAGCAAATAGAATATTACCTTCGCCTGAGTAAGCTGAACATAATGCTCCCGGTAAGCCTTACTGGATTTACGGGCTATTTCCTTTTCAAACCGGTTATTTCAGCCGGTGTTATACTGGTTACAATGGGGATATTACTTGTCGCAATTTCCGCATCAGTCCTCAACCAGTTCCAGGAAACAGATACGGATGAAAAGATGAAAAGGACCAAGGGACGACCCCTTCCTGCAAAACAAATCACAGATACAGGGGCACTTGTTTTCTTTGCAGCCTGTTTTTCTTCAGGTATGGCATTCCTGTATGCCGGAGGTAATCTTAAAGCTGCTATACTGGCTTTGTTAGCTGTTATATGGTATAACGGCGTTTATACAATACTTAAAAAATTTACTGCCTATGCGGTTGTTCCCGGAGCATTGACAGGTGCTTTGCCTCCCCTTATCGGCTGGGTGGCTGCCGGCGGAGGAATATTTGACAAAACGGCAGTTTTTGTTTCGTTACTGTTCTTTACAGGACAGATACCCCACTTTTGGCTTCTTATGCTGAAATATGACAAAGAATATAAAGAAGCCGGCATACCAACATTAACCGGATTGTTAAGCCGAAAAAGGATTAATATTTTGATTTTCCTGCTTGTAGTATTTTCTGTCATTGGCGCATTATCGCTTTGCTTTATTGATATCATCAGCTCAGCGTACCTTAAAGGAGCACTAATCTTTATCTCCTGCATCCTTATTTGGCAGTTTTCAGGCCTTATCAGAACCGGTATGAACAATACTGCCACCGGAAAGTATTCGAGGCTCCTTGACCTCTATTTCCTGTTTGTCCTTCTGTTTCTTATTTCAGACAGGTTAATCAGTTGATTTCCCCTTTAAAGTTTAAGACTTAAAAACCGGCTATACTCTTTTAGATATTCTTGTTTGTTTTTAAGATTGCACGAAATAAGCTTTCAATTTTATTCCCTTTCACAACTGACTTATTATCTTTGTAATATAACGAAGGATATAATTTCTTTAATATTTTATCGTTTAACAAGTAAATTAACTGATACCAAATGAAAAAAGTTGCTTCTGTTGCTCTGTTGCTTATTCTTATACCACTGTTCTTTTCCGGTTGTAAGAAAAAAAAAGATATCGGGGTTGCTCCTGATCTGCCCCCTGTTGAATCGATGACAATCGATTTCAGTAATTTTACAGCCTCCGGGAAGTCGCTTGAAATATTATCCGCACAAAAAGGTACCGAAAACAGCAACTGGAATTTTGCAGCTACTGCTGCAGGTATCTGGCACATTATTATTGCTACAACACTTGCCATACCCGTCACTTCTTTCGGAACAGCTATTAACCAGCAGCCCGAATATATTTCTGATAATACCTGGCAATGGGGTTATGATGTTACAATTGGAAGTGCAACTTACCAGGCGCGGCTCACCGGCAAAATAGAAACAGGTGATGTTGCTTGGAAAATGTATATAACAAAAACAGGCTCATACAGCGATTTCCTGTGGTTTCAAGGTACATCACAGCTTGACGGTTCTGCCGGCCAGTGGATATTATACCAGAGTAACGCCAATCCTGTTCCCATGCTTCAGATAGACTGGACCAAATCCGGCGATTCTATTGGAACCATAAAATATACCTTTATAAAATCATCCGATCCTTTCCAGAACAGCTATATAGAGTACGGACTAACGAGCAGTACCCTGAATGCATATTACGGCATTCATTATTACAACGGAGTCAAATTCTCTGATGTCGATGTCGAATGGAATACAACAACAGGTGAAGGCAGGGTTAAAAGCCTCGACTACCTCGGAGATTCAAACTGGTACTGCTGGGATTCGAATCATGTTAATGTGGTTTGCCCCTGACAGTTAATGCTTCATCCTTTAAAATTGCAATCTTCTTATTTTGATTTTATCAATAAATATTCTTACTTTGTCATTCAAAGTACTTTTTTAATATAAAATGGAAAATAAGCAGGAATATTTTGAAGATCTTAAGACTATCCGTAAGATCATGGAAGAATCATCGAGGTTTCTTTCACTGAGTGGCTTATCAGGTATCTTTGCCGGTATGGCAGCACTATGCGGCGGAATAATTGCATTCAGCGTATTTCTCCACAACAGGCTATTTGATAATACGGAATTCTTCAGGAGTCTTTCTTCGGGGGAACTCAATGCCTTAAAAATGCAATTAATAACTGATGCTGTTGTGGTACTGGTTCTGGCCCTGGGATCATCTTTTTTCTTTTCCATCAGGAAATCAAGGAAAGACGGGCATAAGATATGGACGCCTGTATCCAAACGTCTTCTTTCCAGTCTGTTGATACCTCTGTTGACAGGAGGTATTCTGATAATCATTTTCTTTATACAGGGTTACTGGCTTCTGATAATTCCCTCGATGCTTGTTTTCTACGGGCTGGCCCTTGTCAGTGCCGGAAAATTCACATATAACGAGGTGTTTTACCTGGGCCTGATTGAGATCACAACAGGAATAACATCAACATTATTACCTGCTTACGGCATCTTTTTCTGGTGTTTCGGATTCGGGATTCTTCATATTATTTACGGCATTTCCATGTACAGAAAATACCAGTGATGAAAGTTCCAATTTCCAGTTTGAACAAGCTTTTTGAAAACAGGGTACGGTTGGGTATTATGTCTGTCCTGATGATCAACACATCATACGACTTCAACAGTCTTAAAGAGGCCCTTGATGTAACAGACGGGAACCTGGCAAGTCACCTGAAGGCATTGGAAGAGAACGGTCTTATAATGGTCAATAAACAATTCATAGGCAGGAAACCAAACACAAGTTATTCGATCACAGATTTGGGAAGGGCATTATTCAGTGAGCATCTGAAAGCGCTCGAAGAGATAATTAAGGCGCTGTAACTTTATTCCGTCAGAGTATGAAGGCCGTTCAAAAAAGCAGCTTTTCGCCTGCCGGATATATCTGCCGGCTTAAAAGCAAAATTCTTTTTAAGGCAAATATCTTTACATCTTGAAACAAAATATTCTGTTTGAGAAAGGACAAACGGGATTGGATTGTTTTTTTTAGTATTTTTCGCCCCTGAAAATTTATATCTAAAAGAATGTCACTGGGGAAAAAATCGGTATTGATTGTAATTCTTATTCTGATAGCCGATCAGGTTCTCAAAATATGGGTTAAGACACATCTGCAAATTGGTCAGGAAATCCACCTGTTCGGGAAATGGGGGATGATCCATTTCATTGAAAACAATGGTATGGCTTTCGGTATGGAGATGGGAGGAAGATACGGAAAACCTATTCTCAGTATCTTCCGTATTGTTGCAATATTTGGCATTGGGTGGTTTTTGCATTCACTTATAGTAAAAAAGGCAAGCACCGGGCTTGTTATTGCTGTAAGTGCAATCCTTGCGGGAGCTATCGGAAACCTTATCGATAGTGCTTTTTACGGAATGATATTCACCGACAGCTTTAATCATGTAGCTACAATGTTTCCCCGGGGAGGAGGATATTCATCATTTCTGCACGGAAAGGTTGTAGATATGTTCTATTTCCCTGTTATTGATACGCGCTGGCCGGCATGGTCTCCGATAAATGCCGGGGAATCATTAATATTCTTCAGGCCTGTTTTTAATATAGCTGATTCAGCAATAACCTGCGGGGTCATTTCAATAGTACTGTTTCAGAAAAAAATGTTCAGGGGTTTATCCTGAGAATGAAAATACCTGCTCTCTCACCGCGGATCTTCACAGCAACTGCTAACACAGCTAAGTACTGTCCTGAGGTTTTCATGCTTTAGAAAATACCAGGTATTCTTTCCTTCCCGTTTAGAAACCAGTACACCCTTATCCTTAAGAATTCCAAGGTGATGCGAAGCAGTCGATTGCTCTATTCCAAGCTGAGTATGTATTTCTGTTACAGTTCGTTTCTTACCATCTTCGAGAAAACCAACAATAGAAATCCGGATAGGATGTGCAATTGCTTTAAGCATAGTTGCAGCTTTTTCAAGGTTTTCAGGATTCAGTTCTTTAAATTCCATCATTAAAATATTAGTTATGCAAATATATATAAATATGTTGATATGCTAAAAATCACATTTCATCTCCACTCCGGGTTAACATCATGAAGAATGATCGCAAGTTGAGGAATAATAACCTATTCCGGGTTTTAAACAGTCATTTTTAATATGGTTACCGTGCATATTTTCAAATCTTTTTCTTTAAAATCGGTTCCTACTGTTAAACAAATAGCAATAAAAAGCGATTTTACTATCTTTGAATGAAATTTAAAACTATGTCTGCCCTCGACAGGATAAAAGAACCGGTTTCACGTGAAATGGCTGAATTTGAAGCTTATTTCAGTAAAACCATGCAAAGCGATATCCCTCTTCTGAAAATTATACTCAATTACATTTTCAGGAGAAAGGGGAAGCAGATGAGGCCCCTGCTGGTTTTTCTGACAGCAAAGCTGAACGGTGAACCATCTGAGGCGTCGTTTATGGCAGCTACTTTTATTGAACTGCTTCACACTGCCTCTCTTGTCCATGATGATGTTGTTGATGATGCCAATGAGAGGCGTGGTGCTCTTTCAATAAATGCTCTCTGGAATTCCAAGATAGCTGTCCTGGTTGGCGATTATCTTTTATCGAAGGGTATGCTGATAAGTGTCGAAAAAAACAGGTTCGACATGCTTGAAATAGTATCCGATGCAGTAAAATCGATGAGTGAAGGAGAACTACTTCAGCTTCAGAAAGCCAGGAAAATGAACCTCAAAGAAGAAGACTACTTCAAGATTATAATGAGCAAAACAGCTGCATTAATTTCTGCATGTACTGCCTGCGGTGCCAGGTCTGTTTCAGAAGATATCGATATCATCAACAACATGAAAGAGCTGGGTGAAAATATTGGTATCGCATTCCAGATAAGGGACGATATCCTGGATTATGAAGGGACAGGCCTCACAGGTAAAAAGGTTGGAAACGACATCAAGGAAAAAAAGATAACACTCCCGCTTATCCATGCACTTGAAGAGGCGCCAGCATCAAAGAAAAAACACATACTTGGTATAGTAAAAAAACAAAAGAAGACTAAACAGGAGATCTCCGAAGTAATATCTTTTGTTTCAGACTACGGAGGAATAGATTATGCCAATATCAAGATGGAACAATATCGCGATAAAGCCCTTTCTATAATTGATTCATACCCCGGCTCAGCCGTAAGGGAATCCTTCAGGGAATTTATTAATTATACAACATCCCGGAAAAAATAATATCACTGAACTTCAAGTGAAACTTTAGTTACGGTAGCCAGATCCTTAGTATAATATCTCGACCCAAACCAGAAAAGAACTGCCCCTGTAATGAGTACGAATGGCAGTACGGACAGGGCTGTCTGGATGTTTGTAAGATCATACATTTTCCCCATTACTATAGGTGCAGTCGAGGCACCAAGCAGGTTTTGTATAACAACTGCAATGGCATATGATGTAGCTCTCAGACCGGGATGAATAACATCCTGGGTAACGGCGGCAGCACCTGAAATAAAGCACATCACAAGGACTCCGAACATAAGAAAGACCACATACTGAACGGTACCCTTACCCAATGCCAGGGCAATAAAAAGTATTACAGCGGATAAAAATGTTGAAATAGCCGGAAAAAGCAACCTGGCATCAGGCTGAACTCTTCTCCATCTGTCGGTCAGATAACCACCCAGAGGTGCACCTATCAGGGCCAGAACCATAACGGAGCTGGCCATCTTTCCTGCTGTTTCCTGTGCTATTCCTCGTGTGTTTTCAAAATATGTCGGTAGCCAGGTAAGCATGGAAGTTGTTACAAAAACCACTGCTGCAATGCCAAAATATGTAAAGAGCACCGATGGTTTTGAAATAAACTCCATCACAATATCCTTCTTCTCCATCTTTATCCTTTTGCTGTCTTTATCAAAAAATGAAAGGTCAACTGTTTTATAATCCTTAACAAAAAAGAAGAGTATAGCAACTATCATTCCCGGTATTGCAACAATACCAAAAGCATGCTTCCATCCCAGCTTAACAGCAATTATTCCACCAAGCAACACGCCGATGGCAGAACCTATGGGTATTGAAGCATTCCAGATACCCATCATCCTTGCCCTCTTATCTATGGGATACAAGCCCGATATCATTGCACTTCCACCAGGTGCATAACCGGCTTCACCAACACCAATAAGAAGCCGGGCCATGAAAAGCTGGACAAAATTACCTGTCAGCGCACATATGGCCGTGGCTATACTCCACATTAGTGCCATCACCCCTATCGTTTTTGTCCTGCTCCACCTGTCTACAAGAATGGATACGGGGAATGTCAGTATGACAATGGCCCAGTAAACGGCTGAGACAAGCATACCACTCTGAGTATGAGTAATACCCCAGTCGCTTTCTATCGATGTAAACATTGATGTTACAACCATCCTGTCGATATAATCGAACATATACAGAAGGAAGAGCAGTGTGAAAACATAGTTCGAATACCTCCTCGAGAAAAGGTAACCATTATCACCATCGGGTCTTTTCATTTTGATCCTGTTTTGGTTAATCCTTTACCAAGTAAATAAAAATATATATCAATTATCATTTCCCGGCTGCTTTTTAAGTGTTTATACTTATATCTTCTATGAATTTTGGAAAATTTAATATTTTAAAATACTGGTTATTAAGTATATATTTTGATTTATAGAATTTGCCTATCTTTATATTTACAATTATTTATACCATCTGACCATGACAACACTTAAACAAATCAATGAATTTATTGAATCCCAGCCTATTGCTTTGGTTGGTGTTTCCCGAAATCCAAAAAAATTCGGCTATTCAGCCTTTAAAGAGCTATCAGAGAAAGGTATGAAAATAGTACCCGTTAATCCACAGGCTGATGAAATTTTGGGACATAAGGTATTTAAAAATGTTACCCTGCTGCCTCCTGACATTGGCGGTATCATAATTATGACTAAAAAAGACCGCACTGCCGAAGTGGTAAGGGAGGCCAGGGAAAAAGGAATCAAACAGATATGGATACAGCAAATGGCTGACAGCAAGGAAGCTATTGAAGAGCTGAAAGATACAGACATCAACTACATAACCGGTGAATGTATTTTAATGCATTACAAACCGCACAGTATTCATAAATTTCATGCAGCAATAAGGAAATTCTTCAGACTTTTTCCAAAATAGCTTCCCCTTGTCACCCTTTAATTATGTCCGGGTTACATTGTGAAAAACAGAAATATTTCGACGACCGCCGTCATAACATATGTCATCCGGGGATTCTTTTTACGTTATTCACACCGGAATAACCGTAATTCATCGATACTCTGTAGGAACAGCATAACACCTGTAATATTTTCGAATCAGAAGCATTTTAATCAGTTTCAGATGGAATTATTATTTTAAATTTCACAGGGATATGGGTAAAAAGATAGTTATTATCGGAGGCGGAATAGCAGGCCTTTCCGCCGGTATCTACGGACAACTCAACGGTTTCGATACAGAAATAGTTGAAATGCATAATGTTACAGGAGGCCAGTGTACGGCCTGGGACAGGAAAGGCTACAGGTTTGACTATTGCCTCCACTGGCTTGTCGGAACACGAAGTGGTCCCTTTCACGAAATATGGAAGGAAACAAATGTCATAAACAAGGACATTACAATTATTGACCACGATATACATACAAAAATCATTGCACCCGACGGCAGGGAATTCTATATATATACAAACCTTGACAAGTGGGAGGAATACCTTTGCCGGCTGGCACCCGACGATACCAGGCCGATAAGGAAAATGTGCAGGGATATGAGAAAAACAACATACCTCGAGCCTTTTGGCGATCCTCCGAGGTTAAGAAAACCAGCTGCCTATTTAAAGTCAGTAATTAAAATGCTTCCCGTTTTGTTACTGTTTGGACGCTTTGGTAAAATGAGCTGCAGGGATTACTTTAACAGTCTTCATTTCAAAAATAAAGATCTCCTGTATTTCCTGGATTCGATGTTCGGCGAGAGAAATTTCTCTGCTCTTGCATTTATAATGATGCTGGCATGGTTTAACCAGAAAAATGCCGGTTATATTATAGGGGGGTCTCTTCCCCTGGCAAAAAGAATGAATGACAGGTTCCTGAGCCTGGGAGGGAAACTGACTACAGGCAGAATGGTGACTAAAATACTTGTCAGCAATAATGTTGCCCGCGGTGTTGTTACAAATGACGGGAAAGAGATCGGAGCCGATTATGTTATTAGTGCTGCTGACGGACATTCAACAATTTTTGACATGCTTGAAGGAAAATTTATTAATGAAAAGATTAGAGACGCATATGAAAACTGGGAGCTGTTCACTCCGCTTGTTCAGGCGTCATTCGGAATAAACAGGAAATTCGATACTGAAAGTGCTGTTGAAACATATTCCGTAAATGATATAACTATCGGTCAAACCCGTTTGAAATACGGGTATACAATAATGAACTATGGCTTCGATCATACAATGGCCCCTGAAGGCAAGAGTGTTATAGTGATCAGATATGAATCGCCATGGGCATTATGGGAAAATATGAATAAAGAGAGTTACAGGGAGGAGAAAAAAAATATTGCATACGACTGTACCCGGCTTCTGGAGAAAAGGTTTCCCGGTATCACAGAATGTATTGAAGTAACCGACGTTGCCACGCCGGTTACCGATGTAAGATACACAGGTGTGTGGAAAGGTTCGTATGAAGGCTTCCTGCCTGCGGCAGGAAATCTTATGAAAAGTCTCGATATGCAACTTCCGGGGTTACAGAAATTTTATATGGCCGGGCAATGGCTCTCTCCCGGAGGAGGTTTGCCTCCTGCGGGACAAACGGGGAAATGGGCCATCCGCTTTATTTGCAGGGAAGAAAAGACCGTATTTAAAAACACATGATCTGCTACTGGAAAAATAATCATTAATTATTAAATTGTAAGCCGAAAACTTTAAACATTAATCAAGCAGTCACAGGTTAAATGACCACCAGCCCAGATGTATTCCGGACAGACTTTAAAGTAAGAGATTACGAATGTGATCTTCAAGGTGTTGTAAACAATGCCAATTACCAGCACTATCTCGAACATTGCAGGCATGAATTCCTTATTTCAAAAGGCATAAGCTTTGCATCATTACATGATGAAGGAGTTGATCTGATAGTAACACATGTTGAGATTGAATATAAGTTTCCTCTCAGGAGCCGCGACCATTTTTATGTTACCGCAAAAGTAAAAAGACAGGGCAATGTAAGATTATTATTCAGCCAGGAAATATACAGGTCGGAGGATAATAAGCTTATTGCCAGGGGTCAGGTAACCGGGGTGGCAACATCTGGCGGACGGCCGATACATCCACCAGCCGAAATCCTTGAAAAACTTGAACTGGAACATTGATTTGATAACCTTATCTAATAATATACCAATGGGAAAAAAGAAAATAACCCGAAGACAATTTGTTACAAAAGTATCCGCAGGAACCGGTGGATTGATTCTTACAAACAGGCTGCTCTCAATGACAACGGGATCAGCTTTGCCACCTGTCGATCCATACCTTGTTACCGATCTTGGAAAATCGGGTCTAAAGGTACCCCTTCTCGGAATGGGAACAGGATACAGCGGCTATAACCGCTCATCAAACATAACAAGGGCAGGAAACGCCAAGGAGCTTGTCAGACAGGCATATGATAAGGGTATTCGCTTTTTCGACTGTGCCGACAGTTACGGAACACATCCTTATGTAGCAGCTGCCTTAAAGGATGTACCAAGGGAAAGCTATATCATCAGTACTAAAATGTGGGTGAGCCAGGGGGGAATACCCGAACCGGAACGTCCTGATGCCAACCTTGTAATCGATCGTTTTTTAAAGGAACTGAATACTGATTATATCGATCTTGTCCAGATTCATTGCATGACTGACGGGAAATGGACCGACCAGCAAAAAAGACAGATGGACCTTCTTGAGGACCTTAAGTCCAGGAAAATTATTAAAGCTCATGGGGCATCCGTCCATTCACTTGAAGCCATGCAGGCATGTGCAGAAAGTGAATGGGTTGATGTAGTCCATGTAAGGATAAACCCTTATGGAGAAGCTATGGACAGCAGCAACCCTGCTGATGTTGTTCCGGTAATTGAAAAGCTTCACAAAGCCGGGAAGGGAGTAATCGGCATGAAACTGGTAGGTAACGGGAAATTTAAAAATGATCCCGAAAAAATAGAAGCTTCGCTTAAATATGTCCTTGGTCTTGGAACTGTTGATATGATACTTGTCGGTTTTGAGCTACCTGAACAGATAGACAATTACCTTGGGAGAGTCAGGGCCGTTGCCGGCAATGTACTGATTTCCTGATAAGGATTTTATTATCAGGTCCTTTATGAAATACATTTTAATACCTGTTATAACAGCACTGTCACTTTTTGCTGCCCCCTATACCCGGCAGGATACTTTGCCCGACATTATTGAGCCCGGGGCTGTGCTTCAAAAACTTGCAGGTGACTTCTCTTTTACCGAAGGACCCACGGCTGATTCAGCAGGCAATGTGTTTTTCACCGACCAGCCCAACGACAGGATCCTTGAATGGAGTACAGAAGGTAAACTCACAACATTCATGCAGCCCTGCGGCCGCTCAAATGGTCTTGCATTTGACAGTAAAGGCAACCTCTGGGCCTGCGCTGATAACAGGAATGAGCTGTGGTGCATAGCCCCCGATAAGAACATTACAGTTATTCCTTCACGTTATTCCGGCAATCTGCTTAACGGACCTAATGATTTGTGGCCTGACTGCAAAGGAGGTATATACTTTACCGATCCTTTCTACAAAAGACCATGGTGGAACCATGCAAATCAACCCCAGGATATTCAGGCAGTATACTATCTTAATCCTGATCACAGAACTATAAAGAGGGTTGCCTCAGGACTGGTAAAACCCAACGGCATTGTAGGAGCGCCAGATTGCAGCAGGCTTTATGTGGCCGACATAGGAGATAATAAGACATGGTCATATAAAATCGGCCCCGACGGCACTCTTAGTGACAGGAAACTTTTCTGTGAAATGGGATCAGATGGAATGACAATTGACAGTGAGGGCAATATTTATCTTACCGGTAATGGAGTTACCGTATTCGATAAAAAAGGAAGAAAAACAGGTAATATACGGGTTCCCGAGGAGTGGACAGCCAATGTCTGCTTTGGCGGAAAAGACATGAAAAGTCTTTTTATAACTGCAAGTAAAGGCCTGTATATGATAAGGCTGAGAGTAAAAGGCTCTTCTCAATAAACCACCATAAATCTACTAACCGGGGAATGAAACTTTTTTGTAACAAAAATCAGTTTTAAGAATTATGATAATAATATTTTTATATTATTGCAGCAGATTTATCTGAATAAAGACAAAACAGGTTTGTACAAAAGATTTATTCAACACCAGCTTAAGCCCGGTGGGAGGATTGTTCGTGCAGATATGCAGAGCCTTACCATGATGCAACTAATGTTAACCAGGGAATGTTCCGCAACTTGCAGACTTGATCTTTTGAAACAACCTCAAAATATACTTTTATTATGAAAGGAACCAGAAGAGCTGATATTAAGCCTGGTATTGATGTTATGGTTGAATTGGCTGAACATAAACGGACAGGCCATCTTACAAAAGGAAAAGTAAAGGAAATTATCACTTCATCCCCTAACCATCCCCACGGAATTAAAGTAATACTGGAAAACGGCATGGTTGGACGTATTAAAGAGATTATCTGATTTCCTTATTCTTCATTCAATCAAAAATTTATATAAATTTGGGATCATGAATTGCATGATTCCAACCATTGTATTTATATATACTCTAAACAATTAATAAATGAAATACGAGGATTTCATTGTTCCATCAATTGGGAAAGGGTGTGTTGACTCGCCTTTAAAATACAGCAGCCGGGTTGACAGCCCTATTTTTAAATTTGTTGAGGAAGGTGAAAGAATTTTATATGACGTCTCTCTTGATAATTTTTTGAAACACCGGGATTCAGGCAAAATGCCTGTCGCTTTTGAGAAAGCCGGCCCGAGAGAAAGGATTTATTTTGAACCGGCAAAAACAAAAGCAGCCATAGTCACCTGCGGGGGATTGTGCCCTGGCCTTAATAATGTTATAAGAAGCCTCGTCAATGAGCTTACCTACAGGTATGGCATTACACGGATTGCAGGTATACAATACGGTTTTGAAGGGCTCATTCCGAAGTATAATCATCCCATTGTAGATCTTACCACTAAAATGGTTGACAGTATTCATCTTACAGGAGGTACAATTCTGGGCTCATCGAGAGGTAACCAGGATGTGGGAGAAATGGTTGATACCCTGGAGAGGATGGATGTAAATGTTCTTTTCTGCATCGGAGGTGACGGTACAATGAGGGGAGCTCATGCCATAAGTAAGGAGATTGAGAAAAGAAAGCATAAAATCAGCGTGGCAGGAATACCCAAGACAATTGATAATGATCTTGATCTTATACAGAAGTCCTTCGGCTTTGAAACTGCATTTTCTATTGCCAACGATATTATCAGGTATGCACACAATGAGGCTAAGGGAGCATATAACGGTATAGCGCTTGTCAAGGTAATGGGACGCGATTCGGGATTTATTGCCGCCAATGCTGCCCTGTCGATACAGGAAGTAAATTTTGTTCTGATACCGGAAATAACGTTCGACCTCTATGGTGAGCAGGGATTCCTGGCAGTACTGAAAAAGAGACTTGAGAACAGGCATCACGCAGTTATTGTTGTTGCAGAGGGTGCCGGACAGGAATTTTTTGAAGGAGACTGTACGGAAAAAGATGCATCCGGAAACATTAAGCATAAAGATATCGGGATTTTTCTCAGGGACATAATAAAAGACGAATATAAGAAACAGGGCTTTCCTCATTCAATAAAATATATCGACCCCAGTTATATAATCAGGAGTTCCCCGGCTAATGCCAACGACAGCAAGTTCTGTACCCTGCTTGCGCAGAATGCTGTTCATGCGGCTCTCGCGGGTAAGACTGATTTTGTTGTGGGCTTCTGGAATAACCAGTTTACTCTCATGCCAATACCAGCTGTAATAGCCAAACGGAACAAGATTGATATAAGGAGTGAGTTATGGTGGAATGTCCTTGAAGCAACAGGGCAGCCGGTAAGTATGAAGAATTTCTGATATGATAAAAAATGTAGTGTTTGACCTGGGTAATGTTCTGATAAGTTTCAGGCCCGCAGAATATTTTGATAAAAAACAGTATCCCGGGGAATTAAAGTCCAGAATACTTAATGATGTCTTTGCCAGCACAGAATGGCGCCTGCTCGATAATGGCGATATAACACTGCCTGAGGCTGTGGATGCCATAGCGCTTAAGTCATCCCTCAAAAGGGAGGAAATAGCCCGTATTTTTGATTTGAGGACCGATTTGATATTTCCCCTTGCCACTAATGTTAAAATGCTCCCAGAGCTAAAAAAACAGGGATTCAGGCTGTATTTCCTGTCCAACTTCCCTCTCGATATTTTTGATGAGGTAAGAGACAGATATTCTTTTTTCAGCTATTTTGACGGGGGTCTCATTTCAGCTGTCGCCAGGTCGTCGAAACCCGACCCGGGGATATACAGTATGTTTTTTGAACGCTATTCCCTTCTGCCTGAAGAGTGTCTTTATATTGACGACATAGAAGTAAATGTAAGGGCTGCGGAGGCTTTCGGTGCTAAAGGGATTGTTGCGGACGGGAGCGACAGTATTTCAGGAATTGTAAGGAATGCATTATTAGTCTATGGGTCAGAGGCGGGGAGCTTTGACCGGTGAGCGCAGGGAGGAGAGGCCCGCAGGCCATAACCGGAAAACCTGATACGTGAAAGAGTTAACCCTACTTCAGGGTGACAGGGAGGTCGAAAGGATCTGCAGGAAAAAATCTTAATTATCGTGATTTGGCTGACCGAAACCCGGCAGACAAAATTTAATCTGGAAATGGAAGCCGGTATTGCGAACATGGCGCAGCCAAATTAACATCTCCAAAACATCCATTTTCCCGTCCTCCGGGCCACAAAGCAAAAAATTTTTGATTCTCAGCGGGTTCATCGTCCCTGAAATGTGGTCTATTATCCTATGTATTAAGACTTTAATCGAAAATTCCTTTATTAGTGTTCCACGTGGAAACCAGGACTAATTTTTAAAATAATCCAATAAAATTGTTGTTTTTGCCCTGCCGATAACTTTTTCCAGCTCTTCCTTCCCTGCTGTCCGGATTTTTTCCACCGTGCCAAAATGAAGCAATAAAGCTTCCTTTGTTTTCTCACCAATACCCTTAATCCTGTCAAGATCGGACTTTAACATTTCGGCAGATCTTTTATCACGATGAAAAGTTATTCCGAATCGATGTGCTTCGTCACGGAGCTGCTGAATAATTTTAAGGCTTATAGAATTTTTGTCAAGATAAATAGGAACACTATCACCGGGAAAATAAATTTCTTCAAGTTTCTTTGCTATCCCGATTACAGTAATTTTTTGCCGGAGCCCGAGCCTTTCAAGGCTTTTCATGGCAGATGAAAGCTGTCCCTTCCCCCCGTCAATAACTATCAACTGTGGCAGGGCCTGGTTTTCATCCAGCAATCGTTTATACCTCCTGTAGACAATTTCTTCCATCGATGAGAAATCATCGGGCCCGCTTACTGTTTTAATATTGAAATGCCGGTAATCACTTTTACTTGGACGGGCATTTTTAAAAACAACACATGCGGCAACAGGATTTGTACCCATAATATTTGAATTATCAAAACACTCTATGTGTACGGGAAGGTCGGGCATATGAAGATCATTTTTCATTTTCTCAAGGTTCCTGCCTGTCCTGGCCTGAGGAGAATGTTCCAGCTTTTTCTTTCTTTGCTCAAGCTTATAATAAACGGCATTTCTTTCAGCCAGCTCAAGCAGTTTCAGCTTCTCGCCTGCTTTTGGCAAAGTATATTTTACCTTATCAAGAAGTATATCGGGTTTGAACGGCACAATTATCTCCTTCGAATCGCTTGATAATCTTTGTCTTATCTCTGTAATTGCAAAGCCCAGTATGACCTTTTCATCCTCATCGGCACGGATCTTCATATCTATAGTAAATGCCTGAACCACTGCGCCTTCCACAATCTTAAGGTAATTTACAAATGCATTATCCGCATCCTTTGCAATTCCAAACACATCAACATTCCTTATTTTATTACTTACTATTGTTGATTTGCTTCTGAACCCTGAAAGGATATCAAGC
>JBJKPQ010000127.1:0-12110 GCA_046706305.1 Bacteroidales bacterium | reverse complement strand
GTTCCTTTCTATAGCAGCTTTGACGAATGGCAACCAGTCAATCAGATCCATTTGCCTGTACGCATAAAGTGCAATCAGCGCTGTTTCTGACTTGTCGCTATTTTTAATAATAACCGAAACAATTTTATCACGATCGTCCTCTGTGCCGATATCTGGTTTTACTGATTCAAGATATTCCTTCCCGGTATCAGGCAGCCTGGGGTCAGTATGTACAAAACTCTCAATCTCAGAAAACATCTCCCCGATAAGTTCAATGTATTCATTTCCGGCTGCCAGAATGAATTTTTCTTTATATTCCTCAAGAGATTTGCCGGGTTCCGTATTTAATATGTCTTCCAGATCATTAAGCAGGATCATCCCCTGTACAGGGCTAAGATGAAACTCTTCTCCTTCAATTTCTTTAATGAGCGAATCCCTCATTTCAGGAGAAGCATTGTACTTGCTTGTATGTTCATATTCAAAAAGTTTTTCAAGGATAATGTATCGTTGATGTCCCGATAATTCGGACCTCAGTTGAAAATGTACCTTATATTTAGATTTAAACCTCAAAAAATTAATGAATATCAGGCTTGTAAGTCCTGTGTCGAGGAAATTCCTCAGCTTTTCAGTAAAGTTATCGTATGCTTTTTTATCTATTGTTGCTTCATTATAAAGAGTATGAATATATCCTGAGATATGAGATACAATCGTGATCTTTTCATTTTCCATAGCTCTCCTGGCTTTTTCGGAAAGGGAAGTACCGTTGTACCACATGTTTTTTGTGACTATCCTGCGGTTATTGGTTATTAATCCTTCCTTTTTTGTAATGAAGTTCTGGGAATGCAGGGGAGTGGCTATCAGAAATATCTTCTCAAGCGGAATTCTTCCCACAATAAACATAGCTGCTGCATAGAGGGCTGCCAGTGATACACACTCACCGGCTCCTGAACTGAAGTTTTCCTTATGCCGGAAAGCCCCCATTGCCTCGACAGTCTCCGTTTTCCAGTAAGGAATGACATCCGAGTTGAACTTGTCAAGCCCGAAATGTTTTCTTATGTCAATGTCAAAATAGTACTTATCGCCTTCATATCCGAATAGTGCATTGGACTGACGAAGCATGTTTATATCAAAGAAATCAGAAAACCTCTCTATTTCGGCACTTTTTGTAGTAAGCCCCCAAGTAGTAAGGTCGAGGTTGAAGACATAGTTTTGGATAATATATTGTTAAATCCTGTTCGCCTTATAGTTAAAGTTTCTTCTCTCAATATCTCTGAACCATGGATCTTTTCGCCATTTCCATATTTCAGGTGACATTATATTGGCAAGAATAAGGGGATAAAACAGGTCCGGAAATATGAATATTTCCATATCCGAAAGGGTAAAGGCTGAAGAATATTTCTCCAGTGTTTTCCTGTCGGTAAAATCAGTACTTAGCTTTGTTGTCATTTTTGAATTAAAAAAACTACAAAACTAATAACACAAACCGTCTTTAAAAGTTTATCAGAATCTTTCTGTACCACTGAAAAAGAAATCAGCTTCCCTTATAGCATTCTCAGGACTGTCAGATCCGTGTACAGCATTCATCTGGACGGATACGGCATAGAGTTTTCTTATAGTACCTGCTTCTGCCCGGGCCGGATCGGTTGATCCGATAAGGTTCCTGAATTCTTCAACTGCATTGTTGTGTTTAAGTATCATAACCACAACCGGACCGGAAGTCATAAACTCAACCAGTCCTTCAAAAAAAGGCTTCCCCTTGTGGACATCGTAAAAAGTCATGGCCTGCGGGACAGTCATTTTAATCATACGCATTGCTGAAATTTCAAAACCCGCTTCGTTTATCATTGCCAGGATAGGGCCTGTTTTTCCAGTTCTGACAGCATTGGGCTTTATTATAGAAAAAGTGAAATCATTGCTCATGGTTAAGGTATTTTGATAATTAACAATTGAAGTAGTCTTAAGGAATATGTTTATCTTTGACCACTTATAAAATTAGCTTCAAAAGTGGTGGATTTATCCAAATATACAAAAGAATTATCGAAACTTTTCAACACGTCATCCTATATTGTACTCATCTCACATGTTAATCCCGATGGTGATGCAATAGGCTCACAACTGGCTTTATATCATTATTTAAAAGAAATTGGCAGGAATGTGGAGATGTTTACTCCAAATAATATACAGGAGTTTCTGAAATGGATGGACGGGGCATCTGATATATCTATATACATCAAGGATCGCAGCAAATGCCGCAAGATGATTGAGAAAGCTGATCTGATTGTGATGTTCGATTTTAACCAGTCTAACAGGCTTGGTGAAGCAGAACAGGTCGTTTTACGTTCGAAGGCAAAAAAGCTGATTATTGATCATCATCTGAATCCTGAAAATTTTGCTGATATTGTAATCTCCGATCCAACAAAATGTTCCACTGCCGAACTGGTACATGAGCTTATAAGCCTTGTGAACAAAGGACCCTTTATGAGTAAAGCTTATGCAGAAGCATTGTATGTTGGAATAGTAACTGATACGGGTAACTTTGAACATGGACCCTATTCATCCAGGACTTTCAGGATAGTTGCTGATCTGATTGATACCGGACTCGAAAAAAACAGGATACTTAATCTTGTTTACAATAACTTTTCAGCTGACAGGCTGAGGCTGCAGGGATTTGCACTTAACGAAAGGATGGTTGTTCTTCCTGAATACCATACTGCCTATATTTACCTTTCAAAAAAGGATCTTAATGATTATAATCATGTTAAGGGTGATACTGAGGGTTTTGTGAATATACCACTTTCTATAAAGGGTATATATTTTTCCGTTATGTTCATAGAAAAGAAAGACTATATTAAACTTTCTTTCAGATCAACAGGAAGCTTCCCGACTAACAAATTTGCTTCAGAGTACTTTTCAGGAGGGGGGCATCTGAATGCTTCCGGTGGTGAACACAGGGATACCCTGGAAAATACTATCGAGTATTTTTTGAATTCTCTTAAAAAGGTGGTTGTTGATTTTTAGGTTATCTGAAGCATATGTCAAATACTAAAACTGTTTCCGTATTCTTCCTGATTGTCATTTTGCTGGTAGCATGCAATAATAACAAGGAGGATAGGAGTGGCCCTGCGAGGCCCGGCAGGGAAGAGATGGCTGATCTTAACAGGTACTTTGTCCAGAAAGACAAGGAAAGGATACAGAATTATATTGAAAGAAAAAACCTGATAATGAAGGAATCCCCTACGGGTTTATGGTATGGGATTCTAAGAGAAGGCACAGGGAGTAGTTTTACTGAAGGGTCTAAAGTTGTGTTTGATTACGATTGTTCACTGCTTGATGGTACAGAATGTTATTCATCCGCTGAAACAGGACCGAAAGAAGTGATCCTGGGCAGGAGTGAACTTGAGGAAGGACTTAACCAGGGATTGAGGATGCTTAAACCGGGAGCTGAGGCAATATTTATTATTCCTCCTTTTCTGGCTTACGGTTTGCTGGGCGACCGGAAAAAGATCCCTCCCCGGGCAGTACTCGTTTATAAGGTTTATAACCTGAGAAAAAAATAATTTTTTAAACATTTTCACGTTCTTGATAAATATTTTGACACTTAAACACTGAATCAACTATGGCAGGAAAAAATTATACCAAAGTTTTATTGCTACCGCTAATGATCATTATGCTGGTACTCTTCTCATGTAATCCGGCACGCCAGTATGAAAAAGATGAACAGGCGGCCATTGACAGTTATATATCACAAAACCCGGGAATTGACTTTGAATTGAAACCCAGCGGATTATACTATTATGATATGCAGTTGGGAACCGGTCGTACACCGGTGGCTCATGACACCGCTTATGTAATGTATACCGCAAAGTTTCTTGACGGTACAGTTTTTGATTCCAATGTCGGAACTACAGATACTCTGATATTTGCTGTTGATGAAGGATGGATGATACCTGGATTTGATGAGGGAGTAACATATATGAAATCAGGGGGGAAAGCTTTACTTCTTGTACCATCTTCACTGGCTTACGGAGCTTCCGGTTATTATCCTATCGGAGGTTATACCCCTTTGCTTTTTGAAATATACCTGGCAAGAGTGGCCCAGGGTCCGGGCAAATAATATCATTTTAAAAGAAAGACTACCAGCCTGTCCTTAATTTTCGGAGGATTACGCTGCCATTCTTCTATTTTCATGGTCCTCACTGATTCTGTTTCCAGACTGATGTCGGATGCAATACAGAGTTGAGTCTCTTTATTACAAACAGCAAGTATTGCATCTGCCATTTTGCCTGCCCTGTATGGTGTTTCCATAAAAATCTGAGTATATCCTTCACCTGCCTTTTTCTCCAGTTCCCTGATCCTTGCCGCTCTTTCAACGGGCTTCACCGGGAGATAACCATTAAAAGTGAAATGCTGACCGGTGAATCCGGATGAAATTAATGCCAGGATGATTGAAGAAGGACCGCTCATAGGAATGACGGTTATATTTTTCCTGTGAGCAAGAGCAACAACCCTGGTACCCGGATCTGCTATACCTGGCAGCCCTGCTTCACTCATTAATCCACAATCAGATCCCCGGATAACAGGTTCTAGCAAGGCAGACACTTCTCTGTCCGGAGTATGCTCGTTTAATTCGAGAAATGTAGTGTCGTCAATGGGAAATGCTTTGTCAATAAGTCGGAGGTATCTTCTTGCACTGCGTATGTCTTCGACAATAAACAAACGCAGCTTTTTGGTAATTTCAATAACCTTTGCGGGAATGACCTGTGAATAGTCCTTTCCTCCCAAAGTGACCGGTAATAAATATATGCTGCCTTTCAAAGTCTGAATTTTATGCAGTCAAATATAAGAAATTAACCCGAGGCATAAGCATCAGCAATATTTAGCATATCTTTTGAAAAATATCTATTTTTAGTATAGGTTTGTCAGGAAATATCCAAATTGTGAAAATTACATTTCTCGGAACCGGGACATCGCAGGGAGTACCTGTAATAGCTTGTGAATGCGAGACCTGCCGTTCTGCCGATCAGCGTGATAAAAGACTGCGCACCTCCCTTCTTCTTGAAAAAAACAATACAGTGCTGCTTTTCGACGCTGGTCCCGATTTTCGTCAGCAAATGCTTACGTATAATGTTACCAGACTCGATTCGATTCTTCTTACTCATGAGCATAAGGATCATATTGCCGGTCTTGACGATGTGAGAGCTTTTAATTATAAAAGCAAGGATGCCATTGACATTTTTGCTGAAGAAAGGGTACAGAAAGCTGTCAGACGGGAATACTCATACGTGTTTTCTGAATACCAGTACCCTGGTATCCCGAAAATGAGGTTAAATAATATTCCCGATCATGAGTTCAGTATTAAAAATGTGAATATTCTTCCGATCAGAGTATTTCATTACAGGCTGCCTGTTTATGGATTCCGGATAGATGATTTTGCCTATATCACCGATGCAAATTATATACCTGAAGAAAGCAAAGAGAAATTGATTGGTGTTAAATATTTAGTAATTAATGCTTTAAGGAAGGAAAGACATATCTCGCATTTCAGTCTGCGGGAAGCAATTGACTTTATAAGAGAGATATCTCCAAGGAAGGCCTATATTACACATGTGAGCCACCTGATGGGACTTTACGCCAATATATCAAAAGAATTGCCGGAGGGAATTATAATGGCTTATGACGGGCTTAACCTCGAATTTGACGACTGAAAAAGCTACTTTCGTTTCCTTTTGTAGTTTGTATTCAATTTTTTTTGGTAGTGAGGTGAGAAGTAATAACGGTTACGGCCTAGTTGTTCCGTATTTACCTTTGCTGCAGCCCTTCTCTTTTTGTAATATGGATTTTTCCGTGTTGAAGCACAGGAACTTGCTATCAAAATTAAGAGGGTGATCAGCAGGCATTTTGTTATCTTGGAGACGTAAGACATTATCACATCTTAATTTGAATTGATTTTAAAAATACAATTTATTTAACAAATACGAAATAAATGCTTTAATAATATTTATTTTGAATATGCAGTGGGAAAAGATTTTTTAAATGATTAGTATGTTTTAACTTGCAGCCGGAATCACGAACCATTGGTTTTTTGATTTTCACCGGTGCGCGACCGGAACCGTGATGATATCGGCCTTTTTTCAAAATAAACTGGCGTTACTTTCATTCCGGTTGTTCCGAAACCATTAAAATTTTAGGTAACTATAATGTTTATGAGGAAGAATTTTTCAGTTGCCAGAGTGATCTGCCTTGTCAGCATGGCATTTGTATTATCGGGTATTAACGCTAAAGCACAGGTGCTGAATGGTTTTAAACTGGAAGGCAGATATGGTCTGAAAGTAGATAGTATTGTTCTCTCCAACGATACAATAAAGGCTCTTAAGGACCCCCGGCCTCTCTTTAGTTTTATGTTGAATGAAAGGCACTTCAGCTCAGGAAATATAATTGCAGGAGAGCTTGACAATAAATATTTCCAGACCTACGACAACGGGCTTTATGTTACAAGCTCTGTCGTTAGCGGGAAAACATCGGGTATATCGGGTGAGATACTTTTCGAAAACAGGGGAGGGGATACAATTACTATCAGTAATGTTGTGCTTTTCGGGGAAAATGACAGTTCTGTTTATATAACCGGCAACGGGCCGTCGGGTCTTGCGCGTGCTTGCCTGTTCAGACCAGGCTACCGCCCGTTAAGGGTAATTCTTCCTGATAATGCATGGGAAATGGGATATTGTTCCTTCAGGGCCTCTAAAAATATTTCACTGTGCGGTATTGCCAGGAGAGCATATGTGTCGGGAGGAAAACGATATCGTTATTCTACTGTTCTTCCTCCCAACACAAGGGTTACATACAATATATATGCTGATATTTTCAGAGGTGAGTGGCAGAATGGGCTGCGTCTTATGTTCCGCGACAGATATCTTTATGATCTTGATAAATTTGATAATACTCTGTATCAGAGAAAGGATCTTTCATGGATAAAGAGCGCCTACCTTATTATCCTGCAAATGGCCTGGGATAAGGACTTCTATGACCGTCTCTCGGGAAAATATACATTTCCTGAGGTGATCAGAAACGGAATTTCCAGGTTTGGCAAGATAGATGTCTATGGCATTTGGCCCACATGGCCACGTTTGGGACTCGATCAGAGAAACCAGTGGGATTTGTATGGTGATTTACCGGGTGGGATTGGCCAGCTCAGGAATTTCGTTCATATGTCAAAGCTAACAGGAACCAGATTTTTCGTTGCCTATAATCCATGGGACAACAGCACACGTCAGGAAAATCACTATAAAGGTATGGCAAAGCTTATTGAGGAGACCGATGCAGACGGTGTTGTGCTGGATACACAGGGAAGCTCGAGTTATGAGTTACAGGCAGCGGCTGATAGTATCAAAGGAGGAGTGATAATGTATTCTGAAGGAATGGCAGTTCCTAAGGACATGCCCGGGATAATATCAGGCAGGGTACATAATGCCATCTACCTGAGCCCCGAACTTAACCTGAATAAGCTTATTAAGCCTGATTTTTCAATTTTCAGAGTATGTGATGTTGGAGAGGATGTCATCCACAGGGAGCTGGCAATAGCCTTCTTTAACGGTTATGGAAGCGAACTGAACATGTTCCGTCCCGGAAAACGAGATGATGAATACAGGAAGGATATGGATTACCTGGCCCGGACGACTTTTCTCTTAAGACAGAATAATGATGCCTTTCTTGATTCTGACTGGACACCTCTTATGGCAACAAAAACTGACAATATCTTTGTTAACAGATGGAAAGCTGGCCGGAAGACTATTTATACAATCCTTAGCATGAAGCCGGAAGGCTTCAGTGATAACCTCTTCAGTGTAGCTGATACAACAAAGAGACATTTTGTTTCTCTCTGGAACCACAACAATCTGAAACCTGTGAAAACAGCAAACGGCTATTATATAAAAGCAGATGTGGAGGGATGGAATAAAGCCTTTGCAGGTACAAGGAAAGAGGGTTCGGTGGATTGCATTGGTGAATTCCCGCTTCTTATTAAATCATCTCTTCACGGTGATTCGTTGAAATTGAGTCTGAACGACACCGGCAAGGTAGTTGTTTATAAGGGAATGCCATCGTACCAGGCTGTATTCAAGGAACTTGATGCTCCATGTGATACGAGCTTGAGCATCAGGGAGCTGTTTGGCTACTACGAAGGTAAAGTAGTAGTTCAGTTTATTCAGGGCAAAGTACTTGAAGATGAAAGAGTTTATGAGTTGGAAGGAGGTAAACCCTGGATCATAAGCAGCGTAACCCGTACAAAAAGGGCCAATTCGGCTCCCGAAGATATGGTTCTTGTACCGGCTGCAGATATTTTACTTACTTTATCTTCAAATGATAATTTCGTACCATATCCCGAGTTAGGTCCTGATAGCATAAGGGTTGACAGTTTTCTGATAGACAGGTTTCCTGTTACAAACGAACAGTACTATGAATTTGTGACACAATCGGGGTACTGGCCGTCAGATACTACAAGATACCTGAGAAACTGGCAGAACGGAATGTATAAACAGGGACAGGAAAACTATCCTGTTGTTTATCTGAGTTATGAAGATATGCAGGCATATGCAAAATGGGCAGGCAAGCGTTTACCTACCCAGGCAGAGTGGCAACTGGCTGCACAGGGAACAGATAGCCGTAAGTGGCCATGGGGAGATGAGTTTCATGGGACATACTGCAATAATTCATTTGACAGGCCCACGCCAGTTGATGCTTTTATGAAAGGACAAAGTCCGTATGGTGTGGCCGACCTTGTCGGCAATATATGGCAAATGACAAATGATATGTACTTTGATGGCAGTTACAATTTCACTATAATAAGAGGTG
This sequence comes from Bacteroidales bacterium, assembly GCA_046706305.1. GTDB lineage: Bacteria > Bacteroidota > Bacteroidia > Bacteroidales > VadinHA17 > LD21. Next base: position 3,284 of record JBJKPQ010000127.1, on the reverse strand, counting down.
GCAGCTATTATAAACCTGACTCAAGCTGGTGGTATATACAGGGTGGCCCTCAGTCGCTCGATAAGACGCAGATGCTTTTACTTGTCTCTCCTGGTTTTGACAGAAGTCCTACCGTCGGATTCAGATGTGTAAGGGATGTTGATGCGGGACATGTAAAAATCAGGAAATAGGGGATAATCCTGTCTCCATTTAATGAAGATATATCATGAATTAATTTTAAGGATGAGCTGATCAGGAAATTCTCCCGGCACCATCGCCTATTGAAGGCCTGTAAAAGTCGGGAACAAGACCGGTAATCTTCTGGTAAATAGCCGACAGATCCGCAATATATTCTCCTGCGTATTCTTTTTTTACAAGGCTGACCGTGCATCCGCCAAAACCGGCACCGGTCATACGTGTTCCAATAACACCTTTTAACTTTCGGCCTTCATAAACAAGCGTGTCAAGCTCCCTGCCTGTTACTTCATAATCATCTTTAAGGGAATCATGCGATTGGTTCATAAGTTCACCAAACCGCTCAATATTATTATGTTTTAATACCTCAACAGCCTCCAGGACCCTGCCATTTTCACTAATGACATGTCTTGCTCTCCGTAGTACAACTTGATCATTAATATATTTTTCCAGTAGAGGAATTTCATCAACAGTAAGTTCACTCAGGTTGCGAACAGGTTTATATGCCTGGAGCAATTCCACTGCTTTTTCGCATTCGGCACGTCTTTCGTTATATTTTGAATCTGTAAGACCCCTGCGCTTGTTTGTGTTGGTAACTATAAGTGCATAATCACCAAGGTTTACAGGTACATTCTCAAAAGCAAGAGTGTCGCAATTAAGGTAAATTGCATGATCTTTTTTACCAAAAGCAACTGCAAACTGATCCATTATTCCGCAATTCATTCCAACGAACTCGTTCTCGGCTCTCTGGCACATCTTAACAAGCTCCAATGTTCCTGTGCCGGCAAGGAAAAAATCATTAATAGCCACCGCTGTTACCATCTCAATAGAAGCGGATGAAGAGAGTCCGGCACCATTAGGCACATCACCGTAATACATTAGTTCAAGACCGGTCAGCTCGGTTCCTTTCTTTATAAACTCATTAAAAACACCCAATGGATAGTTGATCCATTTCTTACTGTTATTAATAAACAAACCATCGAGTTCTGCCATCAAATCCTCATTGAAATTGAGAGTGCTGAATTTCAGAGTTTTGTCGTTGGTTTTGCGGGCCAGGAGGTATGTTCCGTAATTTAGTGCACAGGGAAAAACAAATCCGCCATTGTAATCAGTATGTTCTCCTATGAGGTTAACCCTTCCGGGTGAGAAAAAAAGAACAGGTTTATTATCCCTGTTACCATATTTTTGAAAAAACTTCTCTTCCAGCTCGTGAGTGTCCATTTTCATACTTTTAGTTTTTTCTCTATTTCGTTTATCTGGTTTCTGAAATGTTTGTCGGTATCTATAAGGTTATTTACTGTCTTGCACGCGTGAAGTACAGTTGCATGGTCCTTACCTCCTATGTGTGAGCCAATGCTGGCAAGGGATGCTTTTGTCAGACTCTTTGAAAAATACATCGATACCTGCCGAGCCTGAACTATTTCTCTTTTTCTTGTTTTCCCCTGAATAAGGTCAATAGGTATCTTGTAATAATCACATACTATCTTTTGTATGTATTCAATTGTTATCTCCCTCCGTGTTGTACTAATAAGTTTCTCAACCATCATCCTGGCGAGGTCGAGGGTTATCTCTTTCCTGTTGAGGGTTGACTGGGCATAGAGAGATATCAGAACGGCTTCAAGTTCCCTTATATTATTAGAGATATTGGCTGCAAGGTATTCAAAAATCTCATCCGGAAGTTCTATCCCATCATTATAGGCTTTCTTCCTGAGGATGGCCAGACGAGTCTCATAATCAGGTCTCTGGAGGTCGGCCTGCAATCCCCACTTAAAGCGCGAGAGCACTCTTTGCTCCATTCCCTGAAGCTCTACAGGAGGCCTGTCGCATGTGAGTATAAGCTGTTTCCCCGATTGGTGAAGATGATTGAAGATATGAAAAAAGATATCCTGTGTCTTTTCCTTACCGGCAAATTCGTGTACATCATCAAGTATGAGCACATCTATCATCTGGTAGAAATGAAGAAAGTCATTCTTATTGTTGTTCCTTACAGAATCGGTGAACTGTGTCTGAAACTTATTGGCGTTGACATAAAGAACGGTCTTGTCGGGATGTTTTTCCTTTACAAGTATACCTATAGCCTGAGCCAGGTGAGTTTTTCCCAAACCTGAATCACCGTAAATCATAAGAGGGTTAAAGGCAGTGCCTCCGGGATTGTTACCAACGGCTATACCCGCTGAACGGGCCAACCTGTTACATTCACCCTCTACATAGTTATTGAAATTATAATCAGGATTAAGTTTAGGATCAAAATGTACTTTTTTGATGCCAGGTATTACAAAGGGATTTTTAATAGATGGCTGTGCTGCATCAAAAGGAACCTGTACGGGCTTATTATTAAGGTCAGTCTTATTTCTTGACGGATACCTTACTGTATATGGTTTGCCATCAGAATAGTTAGAATTCTCCATAACGACGTTATATTCAAGCTTGGCATCAGCCCCGATCTCCCTTCTGAGTGTCTTCCTTAAAATATCAATGTACTGCTCTTCCAGATATTCATAAAAAAACGGACTGGGTACCTGAATCGTCAGAACATTGTTTTCAAGTTTAAGGGGAATGATCGGCTCAAACCAGGTCTTGTAACTGATGGATGGAATAATATCCCTGATTATATGAAGACAATTATTCCAAACGTCATTATGTGACTTGTTCATTGAATTTGGTTTTTTAAATAGTTTAAGGTTAGAATCTCGCTGATTCGGATAGCAATATTTGTAAAAAAAAAACTAATAAAAAAAATTTTTTTTGCTTGACTTTTTCAAAAAAAGTATATGTTTTTAGTGTTCAGTAACTTATAAGAAAAAAAAATTTATATTATAATAATGTGCAGACAATGAACCATTTACAAACAAACTTCCGGATTTGCCTGTGTAAAACAATTTATTATAAATTTCTGCTCAAAATTCAACAGGACACCGTAAGAATTAGTATTATATTGTCCTGTGTTTTCCCTGAATTTTTTAATTTAAAGATAATCTGAAATTTAAAAAAAATTTAGGGATTTTGCTATTTTTTTCCGAACACCGAAAAATGAACATAACGCTTAGGATTTTCTTTAAGATCCCTGAGCAGCAGGTTCAGGCTTTCGAGGCTGTTATTGAGGTTCATAT
>JBJKPQ010000126.1:0-5430 GCA_046706305.1 Bacteroidales bacterium | reverse complement strand
ATCAGAACCAGTACCCGAAATTTGCCGAGAATGTCGGTGCTTTAACACCATTGGAATAACCTAACAGCAGATCAATTGGGCCCAGTATTGTTTTGATGGAATAATCGATACCTCCTCCCCAGTAGTTCTTATCGTTTGTTGATGTGAAAAGATCGGCACTCTGGTACAGTCCGTTAGTAACGAGTGAAAGATAATGCCTGTCATTAAATCTCACCCTCACACCTGTCAGGCCGCAAAAAGCAAACCTGTCTATAAGGGTTACCGGATTTAGTCCTACAAAGGGAATGTTGTAATCAAAATATTGTGAATAAGGTGCTCCGCCAGCCATTGTAACCTTAAAAGCCGGAAACTGGGAGCTGAAGATTGACCTGTTATACATATTAAAAAGGATAGTCACGTTTTTGGACACGGGAATATAATTTCTTATCCTGAACTGAAATATCTGGCTGAGATAGCTATTGCTGCCAAGAGTACTCTGGAAGGAATATTCAGCATACATCTCGGTCCCCCTTGAAGGGAAATAATAATCATCGAGGTTATCTACTGAAAGGTAGCCATACGCATTAGTCAGGTAACTGTTCTTCTCGTAGTTGGCTATTGTAGTGGTACTTTTGCTGAATATATCACCACGGTAATATTCTTCTCTAAGACCAAGACCTATAATATTCTGATGCAGAAACCTCTTATATAGATAAAATGATGCCGAGCTGTAAAACAGGCTTGCCCTGTATAGCTTCGTGCCATTATCGAAAATATTATAGTTCTGGTACTTGCCTTTCAGTGAGACGCCGGCTATCGGGAAATTACCTTTACTTGTCTCGGCAGTAAAGCTGATCCCCGGGTTAGCTGAAAGTTCCGCACTTGCGGACAATATACCGAATCTCTTACCGAAATTTTTACTTGTCAGGTTGAACATCAGTGCCGCCGCATCGGTAGTGTTAACCTTAAAGCCAACATACTGGTTTACTACATTCTTCTCGGTAATATTCAGGTTAAGTGTTTTTCCCTTATCATTATCATAAAGACTGAAATATATTTTGTCAAATATGCCATAGCCATAGAGCTGGTTAATCACCCCCTTTATATCCTCGCTGGTATAATTTCCCGGTGTCTGCATGTCTATACTTTTAAGGAGGAAAGTAGCATCGGCATTAAACTTGCCCGACAATGTAATATTTGTTATATACCAGCTGTCCGGAGGTATGTATTTTCGTGATCGTTCATGGGGCTCAAGGTTATATTTCTTCTTTATAGCAAGCAGTTTGTCTTTAACATTAAGAGTTGCATCCATTCCCCTTTTTATCAGTGTATCCACAGCCTGGTTATTAAAGCTGGCTACTGTGTATCCCGAGATATCAGGCTTTATAAGGATGTCGCACATGCGGGAGTTTATGGAATCCTTATTCAGGTCAAGAAATCCCATCATTTGTGTAAACATACCCTGCAATGAGACTATTTTGTCCCTGCTTACAAAATCGCTCCTTATATCCACACCAATGATTATATCTGCTCCCATTCTTTTTGCAACATCAACAGGGAAGTTGTTAACAACTCCTCCATCAACCAGAACATGACCGTCTCTGTCGATATACTGAAAAACTCCCGGAACAGCCATACTTCCGAACATTGCTGTCGGCAAAAATCCATTCCTCATATCTATTTCCTTCCCGGTCTCAAGATCAGTGGCTACACAGGCAAATGAAGTCGGCAACTTATTGAAATCCATGTCGTATGGAACATTCCCTGCGAGGCTGCATAAAAGGTTAAGAACATTCTGACCCCGTATAACACCCTGGGGTATTGTAATTCTTCTCATATTACTCACCTGGAGGGCAAAAAGATAACGTTGCTGGATAACCCTGTCGGTTCTTGAAAGGTAGAACCTGGGCAGATCATCGAGAAGAAGCTGCTGCCAGTTCTGTTCCCTGCATATCTGCTCAATTTCATTTGCTGTATATCCTACAGCATAAACCCCGCCTACAAGGCTTCCTATACTTGTACCAACAATGATATCCACAGGGATACCTTCCTGTTCCAGCACTTTAAGAACCCCGATATGCACAAACCCCTTCGCTCCTCCTCCACTTAATACCACTGCAACCCGTGGATGGTTTTTTACAGGGATTGTATCCTGGCCGTATAAGCCGGTACCTAATGCCAGAGCAATTATGAATAAGACAATCCGTAGTCGGGGCTTTTGGCCTAACACAAGTGTTTCCATTATATCAAAAAAGCATTTTTTCTCAAATTTACACAACTATTAAAAAGAGAATACATTTATTTGAAAAATGTCTACTGTTCAAATTTTTAAGTATATTCATATGTTTATTTTTAACCCGGAGTATCAATATAAACTAAAAAATCAATCTTTCTGTGTAAATGAAAAATAAATACACAGAAATCTTAATAAAGTATCTTTATGGAAAATAAATGGTTGAAATGGGCTACCGAACTGCAGTCACTGGCTCAGGCAGGTCTTGCCTTTTGTGAGAATGACTACGACCGCGACAGGTATGAAAGGATAAGGAACCTTTCGGTGGAAATCATGCATGAATATACCGATATAGATAATAATAAAATAAGAGAGATTTTTGCATCAGAAACTGGTTACCAGACTCCCAAAGTTGATGTAAGGGCCGTTGTAATAAAGGAGGATAAAATCCTGATGATCAAAGAAAAGGTTGATGGTAAATGGTCATTACCAGGTGGTTGGGCCGACGTTAACACTTCGGTGGGTGAATCAGCCATCAGGGAAAGCCTTGAAGAGGCGGGGGCTACTGTCATACCCACAAGAATTATAGCTATACAACTGGCCAATAAGCATAATAATCCATTGTTTCCCTATACCATATACAAGATTTTTGTGGAATGTGAACTAGTTGATATTTATTTCATGGAAAATACCGAAACACTGGGATCAGGATTTTTCTCTCCCGAATGTCTTCCTCCTCTTTCATCCGACAGGACAACAGCCAAACAGATAGAGATGTGCTTCAATGCAAAAAGATCTAAAGTCTTTGAGACCATTTTTGACTAAACAGGTTTAAATTAAATTCCGAATAAATATGAAAGCCCTAAAATCAACTACAGCTCTCTTTGTATTTCTTCTAATATGTGCAACCACTCTCAGAGCACAGGTCAGGGAACCTCTTACCGATGGAGTGAAGAGAGTTGAACTGACTGAAAAAATTGCAGCAATGAAAGCCGCTTCACCCTATAAAGATATGAAATGGCAATATCTTGGTCCTACAAACATAAGCGGGCGCTGTACCGATGTTGAAGCGGTTTCACCTCGCGGAAGCAGCTATACAATATGGGTTGGTTCGGCAACAGGAGGAGTCTGGAAATCGACAAATGAAGCTACTTCATTTGAACCTGTCTTTGAAGGAATGCCCACAGCTTCAATAGGCGACATAGAAATTGATCCAAACAACCCCGATGTGGTATGGGTTGGTACCGGGGAAGCTAATATATTCAGGAGTTCAGATGCAGGATGTGGTGTATTTAAAACTACCGATGGCGGTAAAACATGGAAACTGGCAGGACTTGAAAACACATTCACAATAGGAAGGATAAGAGTTAATCCCAAAAACTCCGATATTGTCTACGTTGCTGCTACAGGTCATGAATGGACTCCAAATCCCGACAGAGGACTCTATAAAACCACCGATGGGGGGAAAACATGGAAAAAGATATTATATGCAGATGAAAATACCGGTGTCTATGATCTTGTACTCGACCCCAAAAATCCGGATATTATATACTGCACAACATGGGAAAGGATGAGGCTTAAATGGAATGATCCGAGAACCTTCGATACAACCATTAACAACGGTATATGGAAATCAGTAAACGGAGGCAAAACATGGAAGAAGATCGATGAGGGTCTGCCGGAACCTGATAAGAGAGGCCGCATCGGAATAGACATAGCAAAGTCAAATCCAAAGGTTCTTTATGCCTACGTCGACAACTATGAGGTAGCTCAGGCTGCAAAACCTGGTGAACTTGATTCATACGGACGCCAGAAAAACGATATAATTAAAGGCGCCACTATCTACAGGACTTCAGATGGCGGGGCAAACTGGGTACAGGTTAGCGGATTAACTCCGGAGATGAAGCAATATATGGAGAGACATTCAGCTACCTACGGTTGGGTCTTCGGACAGATAAGAGTCGATCCCCGTGATGAAAACACAATATACACAATGGGCATCCAGCTAAACCAGTCAACAGACGGAGGAAAAACTTTCCATGCCCTCAAAGGACAGCATGTTGACCACCACGGGCTATGGATAGATCCTGCAAATCCCGATTATCTTCTTAATGTTGAGGACGGGGGCCTTGCTATGTCATACGACAGGGGAAAAACATGGAAACTTCCTATCGAAGTCCTTCCACTGGCACAATTCTATAATATTGCTTATGATTTCAGCACCCCTTTCAGGGTGTTCGGGTCGATACAGGACCACCACAGTTTCTATGCTCCCGTCGACCTGTCGAGGGGACGGGACAAGGTACCTTCCACCGATTTCAGGCATATTCTTGGTGCCGAAGGCAGTTCACATGCTGTTGATCCTGACGATAACAACACAATCTATTCAAGTACCTTTTACGGTAACCTGGCCAGGGCCGAGATTGATAATTACCCGGCCAGCATTAAGTACCTGCTTCCAAACAGGCTCCCCGGGGAAGTACCTCTGAGAGGACAATGGGTGGCACCAACAATGATATCAAAATTTAACCATGATATTATCTACCATGGAATGCAGTTTGTAATGATGTCGAGGGATAAAGGTGATACCTGGGATTTCATCAGTCCGGATCTTTCATTTAACGATCCGGCCAAAAGAGGTGATATTAATTATCAGACCATCTCAGTAATGGATGAATCGCCTCTCAGGTTCGGACTGATCTATGCAGGCACCGACGACGGAAGGATATGGAGAACAAAAGACAGGGGAAAGACATGGGATGAAATACGCAGCGGGGCTGTCCCTGTAAAATTTGTTTCCCGTATCGTTGCCTCTGCATATGACATGGGAACCGTTTACATGACACAGACAGGAAGAAGAGAGGATGACTTCCGGGTATATATCTGGAAATCTACTGATTTTGGCGATACCTGGCAGGATATATCAGGAAATATCCCGGTAGGACCTGTTAATGTTATCAGGGAAGATCCCGTGAATAAGGATATTCTTTATGCCGGTACAGATGCCGGTGTCTTCATAAGCAAAAATGGAGGCAAAAATTGGGATGTACTGGGCGATCTTCCTTTCGTTTATGTTCATGATCTGGCCATTCACCCGCGCGATAATATGATTATTATTGCAACTCACGGACGGGGAATGTGGGTGATGGATGCAAATCCGATTAATGAGAAGGATAACAGGCCACATTACTACTATGATGACGAACCCCCAGAGGTGG
>JBJKPQ010000125.1:0-10437 GCA_046706305.1 Bacteroidales bacterium | reverse complement strand
CGTGAACGCAGGGAAGACTGCCCTATGTTATTATTATATACCCTGGCCATAAAGCCATAACCTGCAGCATCATTGTTCATTCCACCGCCTCCGCCGAAATCTATGGCTCCCTGTATATCATTGTCGTAGATCTGGGTGCCACCCCTGTTATTCCATAATTCTATTGCAAAATCCCAGGTGGATCCGTCATATGGAGGTTTGGTAATAGTATTATTATAGATCTTCAGACCTTCGCAGTAACCGTCGCCTGTATATTTTATGCAAAATCCGTTATCGTCAGCTCCCCTGTCTGATTGTACAATTGTATTATTATAGATCTGCATATCCTTCTGGCTGCCGATTTCAATATTGCCACGGCCCCATCCGGTCGGATCTTTTCCGTAGCCCGGAAAATCAGCATTATTTGTTATTGTACAGTCGTGGACAGAATTGCCTTTGGCTTTCACAGTGGCTTCATTATCTGTAAATCTCCATGCTCCTACAAATGTTACTCCACAGCTGAAGAAATTCTGGATTGTACAGTGATGAATGCTAACATTGCTCCTTCTTTCTACAAGGACAGCACCAAAGGCAGTCATATTGCCTTCCATCTTTACATAAGAAATACTCTGATTGCCGTTAGTCCCTTCCGTTCCGGAAGCTAAAGCTATTGCATAATAATCGTACCCGGTACCGGATAATGTTGAGCTGATAACAGACGATGTTCCCTGCCCGACAATACTTACGCCTTCTGCCAGCGAACATTGTGATGTAACATTGAATGTTCCTGCACCAATATTGATAATATCACCCGGACTTGTTGCATGTGCACAGGCGTAACTTAATGTACGCCAGGGTGAACTGGAAGAACCATTGTTTGAGTCACTTCCTGAAACAGAAATATAATAATTAGTAGCTGATGCTGTAAGATTGAGAAACAGTACTAATGTGATTGATAATAAAATATTTTTCATGTCCTTTTTGTTTTTTAATGGTCAAGTGCAAACCTGTTATTCCCCTCTCCCGGTAACTGTTATGCTACCGGTTTTGTCAACCTGGTTGCAAATTCCCTGAAATTAATATCACCTGACTTTAAAACAGACAGCTTTTTCCCCCTTAATCCCCGGACGTTGAATGTTTTCGTCCCTGAAAGCCGGAAAATACTGATTTGCAATTTTTGCAATTATAAGTATTTTCATGAACAAATCTATTTGATAAATTGTTATTTACTATTGACGAACACACTTTTTATAACGACTAACGTATAAAATTATTACATATTAGTCCGCCGAGATTTTCTCAAATGACGTGCCGTGAATGAATAAATTTATAATGTGCTTAAAGTGTGTTGGTTAGTTTTTTCGACGGATGATCATTTATGTTCATTTTGAGAAAAAATTCTCAAATTGGGAAAAATACGTTCTGTTCTGAACGGTTTTTATCACAAATACCAGCTATAGCCCAAAAATTTTTAACAGAATGGAAGTTTTGTTAAAAAGAAGAAAATCAGGAACATAACTGCTGTTTCTCCCGAAAGCCGCGATAATAGCCGGAACCAAGAAAGTCCTTGCCGGGGAGTTGACGGGTCACCCGGTAGCCGGGAACCTGTTACCGGTAACATTCACGATGAATAAACTGCGCAGATTATATGAAGCAATTCTCGACCGCCAAATAGGCGGTGGCACTTTCAGACGAAAGATACAGGGTCAGGGCATACCCGATAAAGTGGGGAAGATACTGGATACACCGGGCCGACCGGTTGAAATTTTCATGTTTAACCACGACAGGAATTTTCAATCGTTGCAGGAAAAAACCAGGTTTGGTTTTTAATTTTTTTGTAATAAAGAGAAGAGAGGTATGAATCTCTCTTTCTATTCATCCTTTAGTATCTCAACAGGCTTTACCCTTAAGGCTTTAATGATCTGGAAGCTGATAGTTGCAATGGCAATAGCCAGGATTATTGCAGAAGCAATAAGAAACTCCCAGATCATCACTCCATATTTATTGGCACCAGGTAAAACTTTATATACGTAATACGCAGCAGGCCAGGCTATTAAAAGAGATATAAATATTAACCGGGTAAACCACGAAGAAAGGGTAAGATACAGACTGCGATATGAAAATCCCAATACTTTGCGGATGCCGATCTCTTTCATTTTTCGCTGGGTCATAAACAGTATTAGTCCAAATATTCCAATGGATGAAATCAAAATGGTAAGGATGGCAATTAAGCTTGTAATTCTTTGAAGGCTTTTAAAAGCTTTTGCGGCATTTTCATTTTGTGTAAGGAATTGAATATTGCTGAATTCAAAAGCATCGTCAGGAAAGAATTTCTGAAACTCATCCTTAACAATTGCCATTGCTTTTTTCTCGTATCCTTTTTTAAAGTTAACAGAATAAATTCCGTCTGATATGACAGAATCCGGAAGGAGCCTGTAAAGGTGAGGTTCATCTGGATTAAATACTGATTGTACAGTGTAGTCTTTTATTACTCCGATTACTTCATAATTTCTTCCGGATGCCTTTATAAGCTTTCCAATTGGTTCCTTCCATCCAAAGACAGAAGCTGCCGTTTCATTAATAAGGCACTTGTTTTTGTCAGCAGGAAATTCTCTTGAAAAATTCCTTCCGTACTGCATTTTAAGTTCATATGTAGGAACAAAATCATAGCTTATAAAGCTGTATCGTACAAATACCCGCTCATCAGGTTTTCCTCCTTCCCAGTTAAGGTCATCTCCTCCGGGCAGGATGAAAGGGATATAATCAGAGAAGCATACATCCTTAATTTCACGATGTTCCAACAGGCTTTGTCTTAAGGGTTCGAATGGACCCTTTTTATTTGTTATTATATTGGAATACAGTATTGTCTGGTTATTAAAACCCATGTCTTTTGTAAGCATGAATTTTGTTTGTTTGTAAATTATAAAAGCTACTATAAGCATGAAAACGGAAATGCTGAACTGAATGATTACAAGTACTTTTTTTAAGTTAATTCCATTTGATTCTTCAGCGATAAACTTTTGTTTAAGAGCCTCCGCGGGGCTATAAGAAGATATTACATATGCCGGATGTATGCCTGACAAGAATCCTGTAATCAGGGTTACGATAATGATGATGTATATAAGGCCGGGGTTATCAAGGATATTTGGAAACATTCCCCAGCCAAGCATATTATTCAAATATGGCAGGAACATCTGAGCAGCGAAAACAGCTATCACTGAAGCAAAAACTGAAGTTGCCATTGATTCGAACATAAACTGTATCCAAAGGCGTTTTTTATTGAAACCAAGAGTTTTCTTTACTCCTATCTCCCTGAACCGCTTTGTTGCATTTGCAGTTTGTAAATTGATATAGTTTATTGAAGAAAGGGTAAGGATAAGAATTGAAAGAAATGTAAGAAGCCCCAGGGCTATATAAAGTGAAGGGTCGAAGTAAGGATTAACATTCAGTTTTGACATTGGCCGGAGGTAGGGATGATGTTCTTTTCTGAAATCCCTGAGGGCATCATATATCTTGTTGTCAACAGACGAAGCAGCAGTATTTGGCTTAAGGAGAACATAGGTATAAAACCCATATTTCCAGTAATTTGTTTCATAGTCATTATCTCCTGTAATCGGAGTATATGATATCATAGGAATAAGATACTCCGGCCTCCATGTGGATCTTAAAGGGAGGTCATCATATACACCTGTAACATTAAATACAACTTTGTTTTCACCGTATACCTGTTTCCCTAGAGCATTTCCTGAAGGAAACAGCTTTTTAGCCAACTCTTTTGATAGAACAATCGAATAAGGCTGTGTAAGGGCCTGCATGGGATCTCCCTCAAGGAATTTAAAAGTAAAGATGTCAAAAACAGACTGATCCGCATAATACCCATACCGGGTCAGTAATTCTTTTTTCCTGTCGACAGAAAGAAATACGCCGTTTTTATTATTATCACCAACATCGTGTATCAGGGCAATTTTCTCTATTTCCGGAATGTCTGTCAGCTCTTTCCTGCTTAATGCCGCAGTAACACTCCAGGTATGTTTAATTGTATTCTCTTTCTGATCCATGAAAAGCTGCATTCGGTATATGCGATCGTATTTTGTATTGTACTTGTCCCACATAAACTGACCACTTATAAACTGGCTTATAACCATAAAAGCGGAATATCCGATAATCAGGTTGGCGAAGATTATAAAATAAAGTAACCTGTCCTTTATTATTCTCCTGATCAACATATATATTGATTGTGAAATCATTTTTCTATTGTATTGGAAGATGATTTTAATACTGGATTGTTTACCTGGCCGGTTCAAAAACCCTTTCGGATTTCTCCATAACAAGCCTGCCGTCAAACAGGCTTATTATCCTGTGTGCTCTTTCAGCATGATCAAGGGAGTGCGTGACCATTACTATCGTAGTTCCTGATGCATTCATCTGTTCAAGCAATTGCATAACCTGTTCACCATTTCCTGAATCGAGGTTACCGGTAGGTTCATCTGCCAGTATAAGCTTTGGCTTTGTTATAAGAGCGCGGGCTATTGCCACTCGTTGTTGCTGACCACCGGAAAGCTGCCTGGGGAAATGGTTACGCCTGTGACCTATTTTCATTTTTTCGAGTATTTCATCCACTTTAGGCCGGCGTACTGAAAAAGACTCTCCAAGGGCAAGAAGCGGCAATTCCACATTTTCATATATGTTCAGCTCTTCGATAAGGTTGAAACTCTGGAAGATGAAGCCAATATTCCCCTTTCTCAGGTTCGTCCTTTGTTTCTCATTAAAACGCGAGACTTCAACACCGTCAAAGAAATATTCCCCGGAATCGGAACTGTCGAGGAGACCCAGTATATTAAGAAGTGTTGATTTACCGCATCCGGAAGGACCCATAACGGCAACAAATTCTCCATTGTTTACAGTCAGGGTCACGTTATGCAATGCTGTTGTTTCAACCATTTCAGTTCGGAAGATCTTGGACAGATTTAAAGTTCGTATCATAGTTTTAATTTTTTTCTCATATATGTTCCAACACCATGCCAAAAACACTTAAAGGCTGTATAACAGCACATTATAAAAACGACATTTATTAAAAGGTAAAATTTTTTTACATGAATTCATTAAAATATTTTTACATTTATTAATAAATAGAAATGCAATGAAGGACATTAATCTGTTAATCGTTGATGACAACAGGGCAATTCTTAATTCTTTGAGACTATTGCTTAAAGGAGCTTATGCATCTGTTAAAACAATTTCCAATCCAGCACTTTTATACGCTGAGCTTGAAAAAAATAAGACAGATGTGATACTGCTTGACATGAATTTCAAAGCCGGTATAAATACTGGAAATGAAGGTCTTTTCTGGTTAAGGGAAATAAAAAAGAGGGCACCACTTGTTGAAGTTGTTATGATAACTGCTTATGGTGATGTGGAACTGGCAGTAAGGTCTCTTAAGGAAGGAGCCGCCGACTTTGTCTTAAAGCCCTGGGATAATGAAAAACTTAAGGCCACCCTTGAGGCAGCATGCAGGTTGAGGAGCTCCAGCCTGGAGATATCAGATCTTCGGTCGAGAGAAAAAGCACTAAAACAGGATGTAAACAGGACAACTGAACTGATCATAGGGAAATCAGCTGCGATGGATGGTATAATGAAGCTTGTGGATAAGATAGCTGAGACTGATGCCAATGTTCTGATAACAGGAGAGAACGGAACCGGAAAGGAGATGATAGCAAGAGAGATACACAGAAGATCGCTGAGATGCAATGAACTCTTTGTTTTGGTTGACCTGTCTTCACTCAGTGAATCACTTTTCGAGAGTGAGCTTTTCGGGCACAAAAAAGGCTCCTTTACAAATGCTATTGAAGATAAGACAGGCAGGTTTACAATGGCTCACAGGGGAACATTATTTCTCGATGAGATAGGGAATATTCCTCTCAACCTGCAGGCAAAGATACTTACTGTATTGCAGACACGTTTTGTTACACCTGTCGGTTCTAACAGGGAGACGGAAGTTGACTTCAGGCTGATAAGTGCTACAAATAATAATCTGGCAGATATGGTAGCAAAGAAACAATTCCGCCAGGATCTCCTTTACAGGATGAATACGATACAGGTTCATCTTCCTCCCCTGCGTGAAAGGGTTGAAGATATCGAAGATCTGTCGGGGTATTTCCTTAAAATATACAGCAGGAAATATAACAAACCCAACCTGGGAATTACGAAGGATGGAATAGATAAATTGAAAAGAAATACCTGGTATGGTAATATAAGGGAATTGCAGCATACCATTGAAAAAGCTGTGATACTTGCTGATGGGGATGAGCTTAGAGCTTCCGATTTTATATTAATGGAAAATGACATTGCAGACAATGCACCAACAGAGACTCTTGAAGAAATGGAGAGGAAAATGATTATAGGTACACTGAAGAAGAATAATTTCAACCAGGGATTAACGGCAGAACAACTTGGTATTACCAGACAGACACTTTACAATAAACTAAAGAAATATGGGATCTGAACGACTCCTTAGCCCGGTATCAAGAATTATCCTTATAGTTCTTGCAGCTGCTTCTTTCCTTGCAGCCGGTATGTTTTACCAGATTGGGGAAATATCGCTTTTTATAATACTTTTCCTGTCGGGTACAGTATGTTTCCTTCTTATTAACTCTGTATACAACTCAGTTGGCGAAGCTGTAAGCTCGCTTTTCGAGGCATTGAGGAACGATGATACAACAACACATTTCAGGGTTAATGTCCGTAATAGAACACTATCCAAAGTTTATGATAATATAAATAAGCTAAATGATCACTTCCAGGAGATTAAACTAAGGAATGAATATAATGAGTCATATTACAGGACAGTGATACAACATTCTACTGCAGGATTGCTGGTTTTGGGTCAGGGCAATAATATTGAACTTATAAATAAAACGGCATGTAACTATGCGGGCATTTCTGCCGAATCGACCAACCCCGACCTCTTGAAAATCAAACACCCGGCTTTTTATGATGCTGTTTGTAAGCTAAAACCGGGAGAAACTCTTACATATAAGAACCTGGTTGACGGAAACCTTCATATGTTGTTTTTCAGGGCTACATTGATAAGGAGAAAAGATGAAGAACTTAAGCTTATCGCTATCCAGGATATAAGGAATGAGCTGGAATCGAAGGAGATAGAGGCATACCGTAAACTGATAAGCGTTCTGACCCATGAGATAATGAACCACCTTTCGCCTCTGACATCTGTTTCAAGAGAGCTTTTTTCAATGTTTTCCGGGAGGGAGAGTAATAATGAGAAAACACTTAATGATAAAAAAACTGTCAGGACTGCCATAACCGGACTGAAGCTTATTAACGAGCAAAGCGACGGACTGGTTCGATTTATGGATAATTACAGGAAGATATCAAAAATACCAAAACCTGAGTTTGTTACATTCCCGGTTGAGGAATGGATTGAACAACTCAGGATTGCCTTTATGGGCAAAATGAATGATAGCGGTATCGAATTTTCAATAACCTGCGACAGATCACTTAAAGAGATAATAGGAGACAGGAAGTTACTGAACCAGGTTATGGTAAATCTTATTAACAATGCCTTCGATGCTGTTTGTTCAATATACGGAGGGTTCAAAAAGTTATCAATGCCTATGATGAGAAATACGCACCACCGGGTCCAGATCAGAGTCTCAAACAATGGTCCCCTTATTCCTGCAGATCTGGTGGAGAAAATTTTTGTTCCTTTCTTTTCAACAAAGCCCAATGGCTCTGGAGTGGGATTAAGTGTATGCCAGGAGATCATTAAAATGCATAACGGATCGATTGTTGCAATATCAAATGCTGAAGGCAATACATCGTTTATCGCTGAATTTTGATCTGAATGAATGTTCTTAAAAGCAGATAAAATTAATTCTGAGCAAGTGTTATGATTAATTCGACATTGAAGAATTTATTTAATTGAAGGAAGTATAAAACCTTTTATTATCCTGAAAAGGGTTAATCCCTATGCATAATTATCTCCGGGAGAAAAATAACCATGTCCTCTTCGGGGAATACCATAGTTAATTACCCTGCCAGCTGTTTGCACGAAACAGTAATGCTATATTGATCTATAAAATACTAAAATCCCTGTTGTAACATCCTGGCAATTAATGGTCGTGTGGCTTTAATATAATCTTCATCAAGATCCAGTCCCACAGGCCTGAATGCCTTATCAAAATATTCGTATATGCCTTTTACCGCATCGAAGGGTGCAGTTACTGATTCCATCGCGGTTGCTCCTGACTTGTTTCGTATGTTTCTGTCGGCACCTTTTTCAAGTAATATCTGTACAAGTTCGGTCCGGCAAAAAAAAGCGGCCGTATGTAAGGGTGTTGACCCGTCATTGTTACGGAAATTTATTTCCGCACCTCCCTCTATTAATGCCAGGGCAACCTCTTTCCGGTCAAACATAATTGCAGTTATAAGGGGACTTGAACCTCCGGCCGGTTCTTTTTCATCAAGGTTGGCCCCTGCTTTAATGTGCTGAAGGACTGCTTCCAGGTTTCCTTCAATTGCAGCCTGGTGGAGCCCTACGGAGGGAACTGAACTGGTTACCGAAGGCAGTTCTTTATTGACATTAGCATCAGCCTGTTTTAAATAAACAACTACAGTAAGAAAGACGGAGGCTGTGATTACTGCAAACACTGTTCTGACAGAGGTTGTCTTTGTGAATACTTTCCTGTATGCATATACAATAATGTTACTTATACTATATGTTGATACAACCAGTACAAGGTATTTAATCAGTGCATTTGTACGAACATGTATAAGCAAAAGGGCTGTTACACCAAGTACGATCATATGTATTATATATACCGGGTACGAGTTCTTGCTTAAACTGGCAAAGAAACTGTTACTCCTGTTAAAGCGTAGCCTGAAGATATGAACAAATAAATACATTAAACCCATTGTAGACAGGAGACTGGAGGAAAAGAATATAAGCCTGTCGGTAAAAGGAGAAAGAAAATAATGATTCAATGAAGGATCAAGCAGATTCCTGAACAGGTTCAGCGCCATTATTGTGAATATTATTAATGAGACTGCCAGGGTGAAAGCAACAGACATTACCTTTCCCTTTTTCATGATGCTTTGTTCAAATACTTTTTCCCTGTAACACAGCGAGCCCAGAAGGAACATCATAAAATATATGAATAATCTTTCTCTCTGGAAATCAAGAACAGGTGTATGTGCCCATCCACTAAGTCCGAGAAGGGATATAATCATGCTGTATATCAAGCCTGTTGCAAAAGTCAGTATTACTCCTGTTTTTAAGCTGATCTTGGTAGGTATAATGTTAAGCCTGGAAAGAGCCAGGTATACCATCTGGAAAAGAAATAATACCGGCAGGAACCATAACCAGTTCTGGTTGGGATTATTTGGAACAAAAGCAAGATCTGATCCGGCCCGCTGGAAGATATGGAAATAAGTGAACCATTGTTCCTGCGGAAGACCTCTCGAAAAAAGAAAAATGGCTTTATAAGCCGGAATAAGTGTAAATACAGCTATAATCCAGGGGATCACTATTCTTTTCACCTTTGATATTATAAAGTCAGATGTGCTTTTACTGTCAAATGAAACCGGGATGAAATATCCCGAGATAAAAAACATCAGGAACATAATAAAAAGATCAAGATATGTACGTATCCAGGCTATCTGGTTGAATTTAGCAGGATCTGAAACGATCCAGAAGGAATCAAATCCTGATTCATAACACATTCCTGCATGAAGCAGAACCACGAGGAATATTAAAAATGTTCTTAAGTTATCCAGAAACAGTACGCGTGTTTTCATAACAAGTCGTTTTAATTAGATTTTATTTTTCAGTTTATATGATGTAAAGATCTGATAAACAACGATGCGGCACTAATAACAAAAGAAGCAAGGAATATAAAGTTTGTCGGGTACCTGTAAAAAATATGATGCAGGAGTATCAATTATGATGCAAAACCGGGTTTCAACTGAAAGAAGTGAGGTGATTGTTAAGCAAAATGCTTAATTTCGAAATAATTACTTAAAATTATGCCTGATCAGAATATCCCGGATAATGAATTTATTAAATCTGTATCGGAGATTATCCTGAATAACATTTCGGATGAAAGGTTCGGGGTTTCGGAACTTGCCCGGGAGTCGGGCATGAGTCGTTCCACTCTGTTAAGAAAGATAAAGGCTGTAACTAAGCTGTCTGTAAGCCAGTACATCAGGCAGATCCGTCTTAAAGAGGCAATGAATATCCTGAGGCAGTCGTCATTTACTGTATCTGAAGTTTCATATAAGGTCGGATTCGGAAGCGTATCATATTTTATAAAGTGTTTTCGCGATTTTTACGGTTATCCTCCCGGGGAGGTGGAAAACCGTGCGGACACTTCTGTTGTCAAGAAGCCTGGGAACCAGCTGAAAAAGAAAAACCTGTTGTTGGCTTCTGCGATAATATTAAGC
>JBJKPQ010000124.1:0-3987 GCA_046706305.1 Bacteroidales bacterium | reverse complement strand
CTACGCTAAAGCTTCGGACTGCGTCCGCCGAAGCGGACTACGTCCGACGGAGGCGGAGGCCAAAGCAAAAAATTACAATGAATTACCACTGAATTACGCGCGAAGCGCCAATGACAATTGAATGACCTTTGACTAACCCACCCCTAGCCCCTCCGGAGGAGGGGAACCCGAAGTAATCGGCTTTTCACCCGCTCTCGCTCTCACACCCGCACTGGCTCTTAATCCACCCCCGGCCTACGTTGAAACTTCAGCCGGCACTGCTAGCCCCACGCAGAGCGTGGCAGGCTCTCCCAGGAGGGGAATCCCACGTAACTGGCTCTCCGCCCCTCGCTCACTCAGACTCCTCAATCCACGTTCAAATTATATGCTCCCCTTGTGATTATCTTATTAAATGAAGGTTTTTCAAGTAATTCCACATATCCTTTATAGTTCCTGCCAGGTTCGATGCGGGTCTTTTTAAAGAAATAGTTGCTGCCTTCATTCTTTACCAGTTCAAGAACAAAATAACTGCCTTCGGATTTAATTACAGACTCTTCGGGTACAGCTACCACCGAGTCGCTTGAAGTTATTATTGCAGCTTCAATATAAGCGTTTCCTATGAAAGCGGTGTTTTTCGGATTGTCGATAGCCGCCCAGCACAAAACAGTTTTGGAGTTATTGTCTACATCCTTGCCTATATATCTTAGAGAGGCAGTGTGAGCCATACCATCACCACCCAGGATATTGAAGCTGATTTTCTGGTTTGTCTTAAGCCTGTTTAAATCTTTCTCAAATACATCCAGTCTAAGTTGCAGCCTGTTGATATCGAGTATTTCAGCCAGAGTGGCTTGTGGATCAGCGTATTGTCCGAGTGAGGCATCAACCTGCGACAGGAATCCGTTAATGGGGGACCTGAGTGAGAAAGAACTATAGAAATTACCGTCACTTATCCTGGAATCATCGAGACCCAGCATATTAACTTTCATTTTCAATGCGGAGTATCTCGCATTTGCCGACCTGTAATCGCTCTCTGCCATTATCAGGTCTTTTTCCGAACCAACATTTTCACTGTAAAGAGATTTTATTCTATCGTACTCCGATTTTAGTCTTTTTAACTGTGCAGATGCTTCAGCCAGGTCTTGCTGGAGGCTGACAAAATCATTTCCTGTAAGTTCAAACAATACCTGGCCGGCCTTCACCTGCTGGCCTGAAGAGCAGTTTATACCGCTTATCAGGCCGGGTACCGATGTACTAATTCTTGCTGTGCCGGAAGGATCGGCAATGAGATTTCCTGTACATTTTATGAGTTCATCAAACTGCATAACTACAGGATCGCCGGTAGCTATATCGCCGGCTTTAAACTGATTATCGTTAATGCTAATAAGGTTTTCAGGCATTTCAGTGCGAATCTCATTAGCTGATTTATTATTGCATGCCGATGCAAGTATAACAAAAGCAATGATGTATGGTATAGATTTGTTTTTCATGATAGAGTAGCTGTTAATATGATAAATACATCTGTTCCAAAATATTAGTGTTGTATTGCAGCACATTGTCAAGATAATTAAGTTTAATCTGGACGGCGTTTTCGTAACTGCCTGTAAACCTGAAGAGGTCTATCTCACCACTGCGAAGGCTTTTGAGTGCTGCGTACAGTATCTCATTGTAGAGTCTACTTCCGGTATCATTATAGTAGTCGATTGCTTCTTTTAACTGGAGTTCATCTCTTTTAAACCCGTCTATCCTGTTTTTAATATTTGTTATCTCATAATCTGTAAGAAGCTGTTGGACATTCACTGCTATTTTTGATGACTTTATCCTTGCTTTCTGATCTCCGAAAAAAAGCGGTACTGCTAATCCCAGCTGGAAGCCGTTATAATTCCGTGCATCAGCATAATTATTTGTTCCTGTAAACCAGGTAGCAGAGATATCCGGTAAAATTCTGTTCTTTTCAACCTTAAGGGTTGCTGTTGTGTAGTCGTTTTCCAGTTTCAGCATCTGTACAGCAGGGTATGACATAATATCCCTTTCTTCCCGGGTTATTATTTCTATATCATGTTGTACTGAAAAGTCGTCAGTGTAGTTCATCAGTATTCTGAGTCTGGCTTTGGAATTCTCTATTTTATAGTTTATGGCGCTCAGGTTCAGTTGAGCCTGTTGCTGACGTGCCTGTATATTAAGCATATCGAGACGACTGAAATCGCCTTTGTTATATCTCGATTCAGCATTCTTTTTTAGTGTGGTATAAAGACTGTCAACACTCCTGTAGAGAGCCTGTCTGGCCAATTGGTTTTGCAGTTCATAGTAGACAAGAGAGACATCTTTTACCAGTTTTTGTCTTTTTGCCTCAAGTGTTACTTCAGCTTTTGACACATCAATCAGTCTTGTGTTTCTTTCGGCAAAATACAGGGTAGGAAAGCTGATATCCTGAGCCACCCCCCACACTTTTAAAGGATAACCGTTGGGAGCTATGTTATTCTGGTCGTAACCGTAGCTCACAACAGTTTTCCCAGGGTAGAATGATGTTCCCTTAAGAGCATTACTCTCATCTATTCTCAGGGTATAAGCATTTAGTTCCTTGTTATTGGCTGTGGCAATATCACTTATCTCTTTCAGTGACATTTCTTTCTGCTGTCCATATGCAGAGATCCCTGTCAGGAACAGTAGTGCAGTTATCATCACAGTTTTTCCCCTAATAACTCTGAATGGAAATAATTTTATTGCTGTCACATTATTGAAGATTTCGTATAGCAGGGGAAGAGCTATCATAGTAAGCAATGTTGATGTAAAGAGGCCTCCGATGACAACAGTAGCTAGTGGTCGCTGTACTTCGGCACCTGCACCCGTCGATATGGCCATAGGCAGGAAACCCATAGCTGCAGCTCCTGCAGTCAGGAGCACGGGACGCAGCCTGTCCCTGGTTCCCGTCAGGATAACCTCCCTCATATTTGTCATTCCGTTATGCTGCAATTCCTTGAGGTGCTCAATCAATACTATTCCATTCAGGACAGCTATTCCGAATAAGGCTATGAAACCCACACCTGCCGACACGCTGAAGGGCATTCCTCTCATCCATAGTAATATAACACCACCAACAGTGGCAAGTGGAATAGCGGTAAAAATCATTATAGCATCCTTGAATGATTTAAATGCAAAATGGAGGAAAATAAATATCAGCAACAATGCTACCGGAACGGCCAGCATCAGTCTGCGGGTTGCATTCTGAAGATTCTCGAACTGGCCTCCGTATGTTATGTACGTACCAGTATTGAGTTTAACATTCTTTTCAATAGTGGCCTGAATGTCTTTTACTACAGATTGGAGATCACGATTACGCACATTGACACTTACAACAACTCTTCTACGGGTATTCTCCCTGGAAATCTTAGCCGGGCCTTCTGCATAACTTATATCCGCCAGTTCTTTAAAAGGCACCTGGCTTCCGTCAGCCAGCGGCACATAAAGATGTTTAATATCATCAATGTCCGACCTGTTTTTTTGGGCCAGTCTTGTTACCATATCAAACCGTCTTTCCCCCTCAAAAACTGTTCCGGCGACCTGGCCGCCAAATGCAGTTGCCACATAGTTGTTAAGAGTTTTAATATCAAGGCCATAATAGGCTGTCTTTCTTCGGTCATAATTAATTCTCATCTGTGGCAGCCCAACTGTCTTTTCAAGTATTACATCACCTGCACCGGGAATATCCGTAATGAGGTTCTTTACCTCAATAGCTTTCTGGTTAATATAGTCGAGATCATCACCAAATATTTTTATTGCTATATCTGCCCGCACCCCGGTTATCAACTCATTAAATCGCATTTCAATGGGCTGGGTGAATTCATAATCCATACCGGGAAGAACAGAAAGGGCATTTTTGAATTTATCGGCCAGTTCCTCTTTGGTCGCAGCACTTACCCATTCTTTTTTTGGCTTCAACTTTATTATCATGTCTATCTCTTCCATCGACATTGGGTCTGTTGGTACTTCCGCAGCGCCGATGCGACTGAC
>JBJKPQ010000123.1:0-2490 GCA_046706305.1 Bacteroidales bacterium | reverse complement strand
ACTGTAGATATCATCTTCAAGGGTCTTGCCTTTCCAATATGGAACAATATATTCCCTGAAATATTCCATATCTTCCTTTTTGACGTGGAAAGGGTCCTGCGACCTTGTGGATAATGAATTAATTTCGTCTGAAAGCCATGATATTCCGGCCTCAGGAAAAACAACTCCGGACCTGATCCCCGGTGTTCTGTTACCCACGATCAATTCATCAGGATCAATAAACAGAGGCATCTCCATTAATGATCGCGCAAGGGCTTTGGCACGTTTAAGAGGTACCGGTAATCCTTCATTGCGTTTATAGGATTCGGTTATGATCTTTGCCTGCTCAACAGAAAGATATCTTTCAGCGCTAAGGGTTTTGAGCCTGAGTGCCCGTATCCTGTCTGATTGAATCAGGTTCCGGATATTCTCTAAATATCTTTTATAATCAGTGTTCATCCTGAAGCATGAAAGAATGAAATTTAAAAATCACAAAGACTCTACAGTCTCTTTCATTGTTATTCAATATATTAAACATGACCGGGATTCCTCCTGTTTTTTCCCTTAACTCCTTTAATATCATCTCCGAGGTCCTCACGTGCTTTATCTGCAACAGATTGCAGTTCCATTACAATTTCAGGATATACATCAGCTACATTATATCTTTCTCCCGGATCACGTCTAAGGTCATAGAGTTCAGGTTTGGTAATTGTTACTGTTGTTGTTTTTCCGGGCCATCCGTCTTTACCGGGTACACAACCAACATAAGATCTTCCCGTATGAGGGAGAACCAGTTTCCAGTAATCGCGTTGTACACCCTCGAGACTGTTTTGCTGATAATAATAATAAAATTCGTGTCGTGGTGCAGCATTTTTATCACCGGTTATAAGAGGAAGCAAGCTTATACCATCAATTTTCTTATCGGGCAATGAGGCACCTGTAATGGCTGCCAGAGTAGGCATTATATCTATTGAGCTGGCCAGTTTATTGCAGATAACCCCATCTTCAATGACGTCCGGCCATCTCATAATACACGGCACCCTCTGTCCTCCTTCCCAGCTGGTTCCTTTCCCCTCACGTAAACCTCCTGTTGTGCCGGCATGGTTGCCAAAGTTCAGCCAGGGACCATTATCACTTGTGAATATTACCAGAGTATTCTTCTCTATACCATTATCTTTAAGTGCTTTCATTACCTGTCCTATCGACCAGTCAACTTCCATCATAACATCTCCAAACATACCCTGTTTACTTTTTCCCCTGAATTTTTCAGATACACCAAGTGGCACATGAACCATGGATTGTGGAAAATACAGAAAGAAAGGACCGTCTTTATGCCGGTTAATAAAACTGACAGCACGGGCCGTATAATCTGTTGTAAGTTTATCCTGGTCGGCCAGTGTATTCACCTCTCCCACTTTTTCATTTCCCTCGATCAGTGGCAGTGCGGGATAACGCATCCTGAAATCGGTTGTATCCTTGTCGCGTATGGGCACTCCATCGTAATCAACCGGCCACATATCGTTGGAATACGGCAGACCATAATACTGGTCAAAGCCATGCTGAAGAGGCAGGAACTTACGTTGATGTCCCAGATGCCATTTCCCTATGGCACACGTTGCGTAACCTTTTGTTTTCAACATCTGGGCAATTGTCGTTTCTCCGGAGCTGATACCAATCTCAGACCAGGGCATCAGAGCCCCGGAAATTCCTATCCTGTTAGGATAGCAACCTGTCAGCAATCCTGCCCTCGATGCACTGCTTACAGCCTGGGGTGAATAATACCATGTAAACTGCATACCCTGATCCGCCAGTCTGTCGAGGTTTGGTGTCTCATACTGATTTGCACCTGTCCGGTCAATGTCGCCATATCCCATATCGTCAATAAGTATCAGTACTATGTTGGGAGTGCATTGTTTAAATGGGCCTGTTTTCTGTGCAGAGGAATGGATGGTTGCCAGTGAGGCAATGCCCAGGCTGATTGCTGATTTAAAGTTTATCATTTTGTTTTAATTTGTATTGTTGCAAAAGACATTACCTTTTTTAGTTTCGGGATCCGCTTTCGTTGATTATCTTATTGAGCAGAGATGAAAGTTCATTTACTATTCCTGTGTTACCGGAAGCAGCATTAATTCTTTCTCCCGGATCAGTATCCATGTTGTACAGTTGAGGTACAGTATCATTACCCAGTTCTATGTTTGTATATTTACTTATTCTTTCGCCTGGTCCCGGTTGAATATATTTCCAGCAGTCCTTAATAATAGAGAGTCTGCCGTTAGCTGCATGTTCAATTACCCATTCCCTCCCTTTTACTGATCTGCCCATGATGACATCCAGGTAATTCCGACTGTCGGGTCCCTCATTTCCTTTCAGCACCTGACCCGTGAGAGCAGCAAACGATGCCATCAGATCAACCTGGCTTATCATTGCATCGGTTTTCCCGGGTCTTATTTTCCCGGGCCACCTTATAATAAAAGGAATTCTGGTTCCGCCATCAAATGCACTGTATTTACC
>JBJKPQ010000122.1:0-34402 GCA_046706305.1 Bacteroidales bacterium | reverse complement strand
CACGCCTTTCATATTCATTTTTATCAGTTTCGATCCTGAGCCTTACATCAT
This sequence comes from Bacteroidales bacterium, assembly GCA_046706305.1. GTDB lineage: Bacteria > Bacteroidota > Bacteroidia > Bacteroidales > VadinHA17 > LD21. Next base: position 34,351 of record JBJKPQ010000122.1, on the reverse strand, counting down.
CAGCATTATTGATATAAACCAGTCTCTCGCACATCTCTATACCGTCTGCACCGGTGAGAGTAAGCGCGGCTATCCCGTCAGGAAGGTCATCTGTTGGCATAGTGAAGATACTGTTAAGTGAGTTCATCCTGAAGGAATATTTTTTGAACGGGTTGCCTCTTGCCGTGACTTTTATTATCAGATCCTGCTCTTCGATAAGTGGAAGGGTAGACGAATTGGTCCGGAATATTATTGAAAGTTCCTGATCCCTGTTGCGGGCTACATTCATAACAATACCAGTACTGAATGCCTGTGGCAGGTCGTATCTCAGGGTATCTCCTTCCTGGTTTTTGGTTATGGCAAAATATCTCAACCCGGGCATGGGCTTGAGAAGGAAAATTCCCATTCCCCTGTGCATACTGGTGAAATTTGCCACAGAATCGCCATCAGAAGAACAGACCACACCTGCACAATCAACCGACCTGCCATGTTGATCAACGGCCTTGAAGGCGACAATGGAAGGAACATTATTGACAAGAGAACCTCCCTCAGGGTAGAAGGTAACGTCCGGTCTTCTGACAGAATAGCCAACACTGTCAGAGAATGTTTTCAAAGCATCTGTGGTGTTGATAATATTAAAGTCCTTTTTAAAGAACATCTGATCTCCGAAATTGCGCATGTAGTTTGTATATGCCCTTAGCTGGTATATACCAGAGGGCAGTTTTTCGGAGAGTCGGAAGTCACCATGCCCGAGGCCGCTGTCAAGACGGACAATGCGGCTGTACAGTATCTGCAGGGCAGGGGAGATAAGTTCCACATGAAGGTTCATGCTGTGGTTTGTCAGGAACCTGTCGGCAGCATTAACCAGGTACGCTTTGAACCATATATCGTCACCGGGGAAATAATCATCGCGGTCGGTCTGGACATATACCTTTTCAATAAATGTGAGGGAGTCGCGTGCAGCAGCGGGCTGATCAGCCTGTACACTGCCGTAGAGTGTAAAACTGCACAAAAGAAGAATAACGGAACAAATCGGACAAATGGCTTTCATATCAGGATGAGGAAAATGGTTGTTAATATGTTAATAGACAAATATCATGCCGGGATTTAAATCGCTCTTTTCAGGCAACCTTAAAAATATTAAGGTCTTACAACTGAACTTTTTTCGATTCAGCAGGTTATATAGTGCATATAAGGCAAAACCAGAAACAGATATTCTGGCACTTAAATAAAACTTTTTTATGAAAGCAGGAATAATAGGTACAGGTACAGTAGGCCGGACAATTGCTTCAAAACTTGCCAGTCTTGATTATGAAGTTATGCTTGGTACGCGAAATGTCGCAGAAAAGCTGGCTGTCAGGGAAAAAGACAGTTATGGTAATCCCCCTTTTAGCGAATGGTTTAATGATAATAATAAGGTAAAGCTGGGATCCTTTGGCGAAGCTGCTTCTTTTGGCGATATCGTATTTAATGCAACAAACGGAAGTTCTTCAGTTACTGCTCTAATAATGGCAGGGACGCGAAATCTTGCAGGGAAAGTTCTTGTCGATATATCGAATCCTCTTGATTTCAGCAATGGAATGCCGCCATCTCTTCTTCCGGGACTAAACAATACAAACTCATTGGCTGAGGAAATACAGAATACCTTTCCTGAAGCAAAAGTGGTGAAGACTCTGAACACTATGTGGTGTGGCCTGATGATTGATCCGGGTATGCTTGGGGAAGGAAATCATATTAATTTTGTTTCCGGTAATGATTCCGAAGCTAAAAAAACTGTCAAAGTAATTCTTAATAATTTTGGCTGGAAAGACGAAAATATAATTGATCTGGGTGACATAGCTTCTGCCAGGTCAACCGAGGCGTTTGTAACCTTATGGCTGAGGGTAAGAAATGTGCTTAATACCGGGGCATTTAATTTTAGTGTAGTGAAATAAAATTACACAGGTATCCGTCAAGTTTTTCGGGACTCATGTTGATGATCCCTTTTTGAGAAGTTATTCACTCAGGGAGTAATTTTTTAGAAATTGTTAATACAACAAAAACGGCAACTATTAAAATTCCTGCAGCTGATGCAACAACAATTGACCTGTAGTCAGACTGTCTTTTAATAATTATCCCGGTGAAGGCCCAGATTACTGATAATCCGATAAACGGATTTTTCATTTTTAAAAGTGCTAAAACAGTTATTACCGAACCTGCAGCTATCATGATTATAGCCCATGCCTCTTCGGGAAATCCGAACCTGTTCCAGTTATAATAAACAAGCAGAGCGGTAACATTTGCAATTGTGGCAATACATATCCAGCCCAGATATACTCCAAAGGCAGCCTTGATAAGTCCGAAAGGTATATTTTTTATCAGCAGGTTTATATAAATAAGAGTAACAAGAATACCTGTCATTATTATAAGAGATAAAGGTAGCTTCTGGTAATGCCAGCTTACAATCCATAAAGCATTAAGTACACAGGTGAAGGCAAAGAGCCAGCTTATTGAGGATATCACAAGCTGGTTTGCACCCGTGAACTGTACAACACAATAAACAAGCAGCAAAAGGTAGATTACTCCCCATATTGAAAAGGTTATTCCTGCTGGTACAAATAAGTTGGGAAGTTCATCTGATAATTCACCTGTGGTCTTGTTATTCAATGGTAAGGCATTAGCAAGGTAGTTCATCACTATCATACCCGCAAAAAGTAAAATGTTAAGGTATTTTACCATAGCATTTATTATAAATAATATTTATGATATGTTAATGTCGATCATCAGTACCTCTTCCCGGCAAGCCAGAACAGGGCATTCAGTATCAATCTGTCCTGGATTTCATTTTTAAATGTAAAAGACAATTCCTTATTTGTATGGTGTTCATAATCGATGTCATTATGACCCATGTTAATATACACCATTTTGTATTTCCTGTTTGTCCACACTACAGGATAATAGCCGCTGTGCCATATCTCGTATTGCTTGGGACCTGTACCCAGGGGGAAGCTTGCGGAATCAATAGCCAGGAGGATATCAATATCAGGATTCTTCCTGAGGTCATTTTTCCAGCTGTACCATTCATTGGGAGATGCTGTGAATGTTTCCGGGAGTCCTTTGGTTACAGGATGTTCTCTGTCTTCCACCTTCAGTATAGCGGAAGTTGGTCTCCATGTATTCCCTTTGTACTCACCCGAACCAAGGAAGGTCTCATGGTACCAGTTCCAGTCCTGTGGAAAATCTGAAGGGGTAAGAGCAAAGCCTGCAAAATGAAAACCCATCCATGCACCACCCTTGTCCATATAATTTCTGAAAGCCTCTCTTTGTGGCAACGAATCCGGCCTGCTGTCAAGGAAGATCACTACCTGGTATTTTTGAAGGAATGATTTATTCAGATTATTCCAGTCCGTTGTTGAGTCGTATACAAAACCATATTTTTTTGCCATGGAGGCAAACCACCTGTTGGCTTCATGGTCGAAGCTCAGATGTCCCCTGTCGTCCTCACCTCCTTTAAAGAAGGCAATAACCCTGAACTCAGGGCCATTGGTGCATCCAACTGGTAAAGCATCCGGAGCAAAATAAAAACTGAAAATAACAAATATCAGAAGCACTGAATTTCTCATACACTTTATTATTAAAAGGACCAGAACGAAGGTCCGCTTTCTATGTAGTTTACCGGTATGTCAGTTATAAATTTCCTAAGCCAGCGGGCACAATATTCCATTCCGGCCTGCTCTGAACTTATATGCCCAAGAAATATTACCGCCTTGTGCCTTCCCTGATCTACCGCATCACGCATGTATTCATAGGTCTCCCACTGCGGTGATTCACCGGCGAGAAGAACATCTGTGCTATTGTCCTCAAGTATTTTAATATGAAGCGGACTACCGGGAGCTCCGGGGGCGAATCTCACATTTTTAATCTTAAGGTCGGGCTTTCCGACAACATAAAAAGCATTTTCGGGGAAAATGACCTTCAGGTATATCAGCAAACCGTCAAGTGTGGTTTCCGGAATGGAAAAGCGGCTAAGATCATTGTCAACAACATAATTATTCCATTTCAGCTTCTCAGCCATGCCGGTCATGATCCCGTCGGGCTTCATGCTGTGGATATAATCATGAAATCGCCATATCACAAGCTTGTGGTCCCTTATATATTTTTGCTTCTCCCGGAATACAGGATCGGTTTGCAGTTGAGCGGTGTTATCAAGATGATTATAGTAGAGAGGTTCATGAACCACAATCAGGTTACATTTTTTTTCAACTGCCTGTTTAAGTACATCCATGGTGGCAAACATGCAGCTTACAATTCCTGTTACACGGGTATCCGGACTGCCCTCCTTGATCACATCAACAGTATTTGGAATTATTTTGCTGCCGGTTTCCCTGATTATTAAAGCAATTATTTCACCTGCAGTGGTTCCTTCAGATACACCGGAAACTGTCGCTCCTTCAGGAAATACAGGTAAAACTGTAAGAAACAGCATTATTGATAAAATAGTGAATTTCTTCATTGTAATTAGATTATAGGTATGTAATTGGTATCGTAAAAATAACATAAAATCATATAAGATATCTGGCCAATGACATCCTTTATTACTTCCTTCTGTTAGAAAACTGATTACAATGACTTACTTATTTAACGACGCTCCCGTAATGATAACTATCGGGATTCGCCGGGATACACTGAATTGGCCCAAATAACCACAGGGCTGCGTACTAATATTCAAAATTTATTTCCCATTTAACGGTAAAAGTAAAATTTTCATAATACTGTAAAAATCTGGTTCATACTTTTTATATTTACAACTGCACTTCCTCAATAATGATATTATGGTTTACGACTATATAGTGATTGGTTCCGGTTTTGGCGGCAGTGTAGCCGGATTGCGCCTTGTGGAAAAGGGATACAAAGTACTTATGATAGAGCAGGGCAGGCGTTATAATACCGGCGATTTTCCACGAACCAACTGGAACCTTCGAAAATATCTGTGGTTGCCGTCACTTGGTTTTTATGGCTTTCAGAAACTGTCTTTTTATTCTACGGCCAGTATACTCAGCGGCACAGGCGTAGGAGGGGGCAGCCTCGTCTATGCAAACACCCTTTTTGTGCCGCCTGATAAATTTTTCAGGAATGAATCGTGGAAAAAGTTCGGCAACTGGAAGACAGCCCTGGCACCATTTTACGACAGGGCTTCCTTTATGCTGGGCAGGAAGAAGTATTCCAAACTTAACATAGAGGATCGCATACTGAAGGAGATATCCCAGGAAATGAATGTTGGGGACACTTTTGATACAGTACATGTTGCTGTTAACACTGATGGGCATGACGGGGAATATGATCCGTATTTTGAGGGGATGGGGCCTCTGCGGAAGAATTGTATTGAGTGTGGAGGATGCATGACAGGTTGCCGGGAAAATGCCAAGAATACTCTCGACAGGAATTATCTCTGGTTTGCTGAGAAATTGGGACTTGAAATAATTCCGGAAACAAAAGCTGTAAAGATCTCGTTTGAGAATGATTTATATAAGGTAGAGACAAAGAAAATTACTTCATTCAGTGGTTCAAAATCAAAAACATACACAGCCAGGGGCATTGTGGTGGCTGCCGGAGCATTGGGTACACTGGAACTATTGTTAAAGCAGAAATATTATTATAAAACACTGACAGGACTGTCAGGTCATCTAGGGTATGAGCTGAGGACAAATGCAGAAACACTCAGCGCTGTTTCAGGTGCAGAGATGAAGCTTAATAATGGTCTGGCCATAACTTCTGTTTTTAGTCCCGATGCACACACCCACGTTGAGATTGTCAAATATCCTGATAAATCCAATGCAATGAAGTGGTTTTTCGGACTGGCTGCAGGCGGAGCGTCACGTACTGCCTTAAGGATACTCAAGTTACTGGTTTCTGTTTTGTCGCATCCCTGGATGTTCCTGAGGACCGTATTTAATTTCAGGTGGTCAGAAAATATGGTTATTTTCCTTGTGATGCAGACAATAGACAATTCCATGAAGATGAGATGGAAAAAGAACATCTTCGGTGGCAGGATGAAGATTGATAACAGGGGAAATAAAAAGGTGCCTGCATATATTCCAGTCGGACAGGAGGTTATGAACAGGTATGCCAAAAAAGTTAAAGGTGTGCCTCAGAACATACTTCTTGAGATTTTCTTTAACCGCCCGACAACCGCTCATATTCTTGGTGGTTGTCCAATGTCAGAAACAATTGAAGATGGTGTGGTGGACAGCAAGCTTAAGGTACACGGATATCCACGATTTTATATAACAGATGGTTCAGCCATACAGGGAAATATTGGAGTTAATCCGAGCCTTACTATTACAGCCATGGCGGAGTATTGCATGAGCTATATCCCGGCGAAGGCCGGACATGAAGTATGTGATATTTCAAAGTATCTTATTCGACTTGAAAAGTTATGGACAGAGAAGAAATCCGTTTAATCATCAGGGGACAAAGGAAGTTCCTTTCAACCGGCAAGACGTCTTCGATAAGATACAGGATTGCTATGCTCAAGAAGCTGCGTTCTCTTATTATAGAATATGAACAGGAAATAATCAAAGCCCTGTGGGATGATTTTCATAAGCCCGAGTTTGAGGTTATTGCAACGGAATCGAGGTTTGTGCTTAAGGAGCTTAATTATACTATCAGAAAACTCCGGAAATGGTCGCGACCAAGACGGGTAAGAACGCCCATAATACATTTCCTTTCGCATAGTTATGTGATGCCTCAGCCTTACGGACAGGTCCTTCTTATGTCACCATGGAATTTTCCTTTTCAGCTTGCTTTCCTTCCACTTGTTGGTGCATTAGGAGCAGGTAATTGCGTTATCATGAAAGTGTCGCGACAGGTTCCCAATACTTCAAGGGTGATGGAAAGAATACTGAGCCATATGCCACGCGAACTTGTTTCAATAATTGACGGAGATCATTCCGTGAGCGATTACCTTCTTGAACAGAAATTTGATTATATCTTCTTCACCGGCAGTCCGTCGGTCGGTAAGCATATTATGAGAAAAGCAGCTGAGAATCTTACTCCTGTTTCACTAGAACTGGGAGGAAAAAACCCGTGTGTAGTTGCTTCCGATGCAAGAATAGACTTTGCTGCCAGACGAATTGCCTGGGGCAAATTTATTAACTGTGGGCAGACATGTGTGAGCCCTGATTACCTGTTGATAGACAGTAGTATAAAAGACAAATTCATCGAATTAATAAAAGCTGAGATAGAAAAATTCTATGGGGCAGATCCCGAACATTCCGACGATTTTGCCAGGATGATAAATGAGCAGAATGTTAAAAGAATAAGCGGTTTACTTCAAAAAGGGAAAGTGATTAAGGGAGGAATCCGCGATCCTTCTTCTCATTATGTTGCACCCACCATTCTTGATGATGTAAAACCCGAAGATCCTGTTATGCAGGAGGAAATATTCGGACCTGTTCTACCAGTGGTGACATTTAAAAAATTTGAAGAGGTCTATACTATCATTGAGAATAATCCGAAACCGCTGGCTACTTACCTGTTTACAGAAAACAGCAGACTTGTGAAGGAGTTTCTTAAGAGAACCCAGTCGGGAAATGCAAGTGTAAATGATACAGTTATGCAGATAGCCTCTCCTTATCTGCCTTATGGCGGAGTGGGAACAAGCGGGGTAGGAAGGTACCATGGGAAAATGTCATTTGAAACATTTTCCAATATGCGGTCTGTGATGGTTAAGTCCAACCTCCTGGATATCTGGCTTCGTTACCCTCCATATTCAAGGGTAAAAACAAAGATAGTCAGGTTCCTGATGAGATAATTTATCACAGGCATAACAGACGTATTCTATGCAGGTCTTTAATAATGCTGTCATGCCTGTGAAAATACTCTGGCCTTTTTTGAATATTTTTCTATTTTTAACCATCGGAGACTTATCTATGATTGACACAAAATAACAGCCCTGATTTCTATGTTTCATACCATAATTGCTATTGCCTATACAATTCCCAATTTATATGTATTCATAAGAATATGGCAGTTGTTTATTGACAGGAGATCCAGGTTACCTTATATACTGGTATACTTAATTCTGGCTCTTATTTATCCTTTAAGCAACTATTTTGCAGGAGGAAAATTTCCTTTCAATCTGCTGTATGAAGCTGCCGGCTATATCCTGCCTTTCTACCTGTATCTCTTCCTGTCGGTTTTACTTTTGGATTTTTTCCTGCTTATTAACCGTATTTTCAGATTAGTTTCATTACCAGGACTGAAAACAAAAGGGTTTAAGAGATATGGACTTGCTGTCATAGTTATTGTTCCTGTATTTATTGTTATCGGTGGTGTTATTAATTTCAATACAATAAGAACCTCGGAATATACCATTGATATCCCGGCTCAGGAATCTGAAATATCAAAGCTAAAAATTGTTTTTACTGCCGATTTTCATCTGAATCAGGGGGTTGATACTTCCTTTGTGAGAAGGTTTGTTGAACGCGTGAAAAAAATCCGGCCTGACCTTGTTATTTATGGGGGTGATATTATTGAAGGGCACTATGCAGATGGTGATATTGAGCCATTTGAAAGGATACTTTCAGCAATAAAACCTGAATATGGTGTATATGCTGTTTTGGGAAATCACGAGCATTACGCAGGACAGGATAACGGAGATTTCTTCAGGAAAGCAGGAATGACTTTACTTCGCGATTCCTGTGTTGTCATTAACAATTCAATAAACCTTGTGGGAAGGAACGATAGTCATGTTAATTCAAGAAAGACAGCGGATCAACTTTTAAGATCGGTTAATGACTCCCTTCCGGTGATCCTTGTAGATCACAGACCTACCGAAATAGACATGGTAAGTCACTTGCCTGTCGATATTCAGCTGTCCGGTCATACACATAATGGCCAGTTATTTCCCATCAACCTTATTACAAGGAGTATATATCGTCTGAGCTGGGGATACAGGAAGATTGGAAATACACATTTCTTTGTTACCAGTGGCATTCGGTTATGGGGACCTCCTGTAAGGACTACAGGCAAATCGGAGATCATGGTAATAAATGTTAATTTTGAAAAAGGATAAAAATATTTTCCTTTTGATTAATGTTACAATTAACAGTTGCCTCGATTTCAGCATTAAAACATATATATATATCGAAAAATCAATAAAATGTCACAGGAAAAGATCATTGCAGGTTTTATAGGAGCAGGAGGTATTGCAAGATCTCATGCATATTGCCTGGGTTCCCTCCCTTATTACTACGAAAATATTCCCGGCATTGAACTAAGGATGGTTTGTTCGGCCAGGGAGGAAAGCAGGCAGGCATTCATGAAAAAATATAGTTTCATGAAAGCAGCTGTGCTTGATGAATTCCTGTCTGATGAGTATATCAATACAGTTTTTATTCTGGGACCCAATAAGGTGCATTTTTCCCATCTCAAGTCAGTTCTTGGCATGAAGAATATAAATAGGATCTATCTTGAGAAACCTGTATGTTCGGGGAAAGATGAAGAACAGGCAGTAAGGGAACTGGCAGAGAAACACGAAAATGTTAAAATACAGGTAGGTTTCCAGTATCTGTTTTCACCTTCTGTCAGGGAAGCCCTGGGCTTATGGCAAACGGGTATTCTTGGCAAACCACTGCATTTCAACATACAGTATTTCCATGGTGATTATCTCAGGAAAGCATACCGCGAAAAAAGGCAAAACAGGTTAACACCTGCGCCAGATGGCGGTGCAATGGCTGACCTGGGTTCTCATGCCGTAAGTATGATGTTAGCTTTTTTAGGCGAAAGGCTTATAATAGCTGGAGCATTACAGGGCGGCGGGTTCACGGATGTTGACAGCAGATCCGACCTTTTTAGCAGCATCTCTCTTGTTGATCCGATATCCGGTACTGCAGGCACTCTTTCAGCCAGCCGCGTTGCCTCAGGCACGGGTGATAGTCTTTCCTTTGAAATATACTGTGAGAAAGGTACCATAAGGTACAGTACTTTTACACCGGACTATTTTGAATATTACCAGGAAAGTACGGGTATATGGTCCCGAAAGGTCACCGGAAGTAACTACATACCATTGTCAAGCTTTCCTTCCGGACATGTACCTCCGGGTTGGCTCAGGTCGATGGTGCATGCCCATTACGTTTTTCTTACCGGCAATGATCCTGTGAGTTTTTACCCGGGTATTGAACATGGCCTTGCTGTCCAGCGTATTGTTTCGCAAACAGCAGATCATCTTAAAATATTCAGGGAACTGCATTTATCCTTGTAGTTCATCCTTAGGCCTGTTGCATTACCATGCATTTTTATTTTTTATCCGCGACATGGAAGCAGCAAGCATGGCGATTAACAGCAGCTGTTTTTTCATAAATCGCAGTTTTTAAAGAAATATAAATCAGTTCATCACCGCTTTTCTGTGATTAAAGTTAACAGGTCCACCCTCACCATTTATTATGCTTTTTACAATACTTTCTTTGTTGCCATTGAGCCAGAAAATAATCATATGGTGAAAATCTTTAACAAGAGCTGGCGGTACTTCTATTGCATTGTCAACAATTACAGGGGCATCATAAAAGACATTATATATTCCAAGTCCCCAGGCTTGGTGTGTTTTTACAGTATCTGATACTTTATAGGAAGCGTATCCATAGATACCGTCATGTTTCCAGGCCTCAACAGAAGGTGGATCATATGGCATTTCGCTCTGGTAAAAAAACACTTTTCCGTTCTCCCCGTTCCATAGTGTCTGGTATTCCTGGAAATGTTCATTGAACAGACCGTATACAGTCACATTGTTACCATTAACAACCAGCCCGTTGGCACACCTGTTTAAATCCCATCCAACACCATGGCCATGGTCAGCCCGCCATAACCATGTATGATCCACAATGACATCGTTGCTGTTAATTTCGACGCAGCTTGCAGCTGTACCCCTGAAAGGACCACCAACCCTGCAGAAAATATCAAAAAGAAATACCGGATTTTCAGCATGTGAATGAAAAGCCCCTTTCTCGCCGACCTGTAGCAGGTTTTCCGATTTATCCGGACCGGCATCCATGATCAACCCTGCTACAGTGATACCGTCTGCATCAAATATCCTCATAACCGAATGACCCGTATAAGGAGTTAATGATGGAAATCCAAGTCCCATAACAAGTGTTCCGGGATGAGTTACAAGCAGACATTTATCGAAGTTGTAAATACCGGGAGTAATTAGAATATTCATCCCTTTAATAAGGGCAGAATTAATTGTTGATGAGTTATCGGTCAGGTCGTTTGTTATATAAAAATCTTTCAGCGGGATAACCCTGTCCTCACCTGATTCTTTGATCCAGTCCGGCCCCCTGGAATCTCTTTTCAGTGATGGAATCCTGACACAAAATTCCTTATTTTCCCATGTGAGGTAAGGTTTTTCCCTGACTAATGGAGTTGAGTCTATCCTTGTGTAAGGTTTTTCTGGCCAGTCACCGGAAGGAGCATTTTCAACTCCCATGAACATCATGTTCCAGTTACCGCCGACCCATTTTTCCCATGCAGTATTTCTTGAAAACCATTGCTGCTGAGGGCCCGATGAAACCACTCCGTCTATCTGTGAATCGGCAAGAAAACCGCCGCTTGCATACCCCTTGTCGAACAGATTAAGATCACCTTTTATATGGACCTTTCTCATAGGTGCAGCTTGTGACACACCCCAAATCACGGAAGAATCTTTTTGAGGAATAATTGTGAGATTTTCGACCGACCTCCAGAAATTTGTAAGGACACTATTATGATGTGTTGTATTCGATCTGACAGCACCCTTAATTACTACATCATCCGGAGTTATTCCGAGTCCGGCTACCTGCATGTAGTATCCGACCTGGATGTCCAGATTGTAAGTCCCTGGTTTAAATAGCAGTGCGTAACGATTAGTGTTGAATTCACTTCGGGCACTTTTTTGCCTGTTGAAGAGTGTGTCAAGCAATGTCTGTATATCACTCATGTTCATTGCCGGATCAAATACATATACATTTTCACCGAGAAGAGGATCATGGTATTTATTTCCGGAAGTGATGTTTTGTGCCACCCCTGAAAAGAACAGGAATGATAAAATTATTATTAGTCCACTTGTTTTTGTTTTCATGTTAAATTATTTCTGAGTGTTTTACCAGTCATGCAAAATACATAAAGTCCGCCAAAAACACGATGTTTTTTGTGCTCTTTCGGAATTATTATTTATACACTTTTTTTATGTTTTCAGGTGTATTCATCCAGTATTTGTCGCGACCCGGAAATTTGGCTATACAGTTTTTCTCAAGAGGAAGATACTTCATATAACAGCTGTCTGTAAATACAACCGGTTTATCATATTCCTCTACAAACAGTTCCCTGTACTGGTACATTTCAAGTGTTTTCCTGTGATCGAGTATGTTACCATCGGTATCTCTTATATCTGAAATGCTTACAGTACATTTTTGCGCCATTTTGTTTACATTTTTGTCGCGAAGCTTAATTAGCAACTTGTTGCCTGTTGCATGGATGCTCTTGATGCTCTTTGGTTTATTCCTGATCCTGATATCGTAATTTATTTTCCTTGCTGCTGATACAGGATCAACTTTGTGATTTAATTCCACAACAAGTGTCGACTTTGAATACGGAGAAGGATTCCAGTATGATTTAAGGATTCTGAAGTAGTTATTGTCGGCTGTATCGACAATGTTAAATATATTATTAAATGAAATATATTTCAGGCACATCAGTGAGTCAACCGCCGGATCACGACCATATTCAATATCAATATTGAACATCTCCTTCTTTTCATCTTCCTTATTATAAAAACATGAATATTCCAGCTTATATATTGAATAATCATCAGGCTGAATATATATAGCTCCTGAAACAGTAATGTTTTTACCGGTAACTAACTTCCTGCCTCTGAAATTAATCCTGTAGAGAAGAAGGTTATTATCATATACAGGTATTGGATCGGAGAATGAGTGGTTCTTCAGGAAATCGACTGCGAAAAAGTCTGCAAATGAGAATGATCTGACACTGTTGTTTCTTATGGCATCATGTACCATAAGGATAAAAAGCTCATTCCCGTTCTGGTCGCCAAGGGTGGCATTCGGGATGAACTTACTGCCATTATTTAAATCATAATCATGATCCAGGTTGTAGTATGGTGAAATATTAAGCCTGGGAAATTCATTGTTTTTTCTGAAATCAAGCAAACGATACTTATTATGCGTTGACAGGGATTTAAAACCATCGTCCAGACCCTGCACAATGGCTTCATTCATGTTAATATAGTTACCTTCTTCTTTCTGATAATCCCTGTAATAGGCAATATAACTGAAAGGTCGTACCGGATAGTTTCTGGCAATTCGCCTTATAGCCCTTTCTATAAGTACTGCCGGACCTGGAATCCTTCTTTTTGCAACAATCTTTACCTCTTCCAGTCCGTAAACTGCCTGGGAAAGTCGAATAATATTAATATCAGTCCTTTTCAGGTCGTCGTATGCAATTGATATGCGCCGGTAACCAATGCAGGTTATAACAATACTGTCAGTTCTAAAAGCTGGATTGTTTACAATCCTGAAATCTCCATCAGCATTAGCATAAACACCAAGTTGATTTTTCTTAAGCCTGACAGACGCAAAAGGCACAGGATTATTGTCATTTGAATTGATAATTTTACCATTTATATATTCCTTTGCCTGCGGAAAAACAACATTGGTATTAAAGGTTATAATAAGAAAAATCAGCAGGGCAGATTTTCGGGGAAAATGCACAATAGTTCTTTTTAAATGGTAAAATGCCAGCATTTTCTTAAACGACATTGATAATAACGAAACATCCTGAGCCCGGTAGCAATAGTGTTAGTAAGACGTAATGCGTTATATATGAGACATTAACATCGATCTTGCTGAACTTTCCAAATTCGTGGATGTTATATCAAAAATATATATTAAAATTTAATTACAGACAAAAAAGATGGGTAAAACTGCATTGATAACCGGAGCTTCAAACGGGATAGGATACGAGCTGTCAAAAGTACATGCTGAAAAAGGAGGAGACCTGATTCTTGTTGCCCGAAGCAAAGATAAAATGGTTGAACTTAAAACAGAACTTGAGGAAAATCATGGTGTAAAAGTATTTATTATTGGTAAGGATCTTTCAGTTCCGGGTTCGGCAAAAGAAGTATATGAAGAGGTCGGTGCAATGGGTTTAACAGTCGATTACCTTATTAATAACGCTGGTTTTGGTGATTATGGATTGTTCTCGGACAGTGATTGGGATAAGCAGGAGAGAATGATAAATCTTAATATTACAACCCTGGCTCATCTTACATGGCTTTATCTGCCGGAAATGATTAAAAGGCGCAGCGGAAGGATCTTAAACCTTGCTTCAACAGCTTCATTTCAGCCTGGTCCGACAATGTCTGTTTATTTTGCCTCCAAGGCATTTGTTTTGAACTTTTCCGAAGCAATTAATAATGAAGTTAAAGAATTCGGTGTTACTGTGACTGCTCTTTGTCCCGGGGCAACACACAGCGGTTTCCAGGCTGCCGCTGCAATGCAGGACAGCAGGTTATTTGAAGGAAATAATTTTCCAAGCTCCAGGGAAGTTGCGGAATATGGTTACCGGTCAATGGAAAAGGGGAAAGCAGTAGCTATTCACGGGTTGAAAAATACACTGATGGCTAACGCTGTAAGGTTTGCCCCCAGATCTGTGGTTGTAAAAGCTGCAAGGAGGGTGCAGTCAAAAAAATATTAATATTTAAAATTCATAGCTATGCAAACAATACTGGGAGCCGGAGGAGCAATAGGTTCTTTACTTGCATCTGAATTAAAGAACTATACAGACAGGATCAGGCTTGTTAGCAGGCATCCTGTTAGGATAAATGAAACAGATGAGTTGTTCCGGGCCGATCTTTTGAATCCTGAAATGACAGACAGTGCAGTTGAGGGATCGGAAGTTGTTTACCTGGTCGCCGGTCTTGAATATAAAATCAGGGTCTGGGAGGAAAACTGGCCGAAAATAGTCAGGGCCGTAACCGATTCCTGTATGAAATATAATGCCAGGCTGGTTTTTTTCGACAATGTATATATGTACGATATCGATGAGATACCTCATATGACAGAGGAATCAGTGATGAATCCTCCCAGCAGGAAAGGTGCCGTAAGGAAACAGCTTGTTGATATAATTATGAATGAGGTTAAGGCTGGAAGACTGATGGCACTCATTGCACGATCGGCAGATTTCTACGGACCCGGGAACAGCAACAGTATAATGACTGAACTGGTATATAACAACCTGAAAAAAGGAAGGGCAGCCAATTGGTTTGTAGATGCCGACAGGCAACATTCTTTTACCTTTACTCCTGATGCAGCAAAAGCTACGGCTCTACTGGGTAATACCCCCGATGCCTTTAACCAGGTATGGCACCTGCCCACCGATAGTAATAAACTTACAGGAAGGGATTTTGTGAGGCTTTTCGCTGAGAGGCTGAATGTTAAAAACAGGCTGATGGTATTGCCTGTATGGATGTTGAAATTAATGGGCCTGGTTGTACCGGTGCTTAAGGAAATGCCGGAGATGATGTACCAGTACGATCGTGACTATTATTTTGATTCCTCAAAATTCGAAAACAGGTTTGACCTGAAACCAACTTCCTATTTTGACGGTATAAAACAGATAACAGGAAGCTAAACCTCGATAGGTTTTAAGTATTTTTCTGTATTGATAATCCGTGGTAACTGTTTTTAACCAAAACCATCCGGATTTGTTCTGACATTAATGAATGAAACGATTGGTATATTGTTGTTTGACGGTGTTTGCAACCTCTGTAACAGCCTGGTTAACTTTATTATCAGGCGTGACAGGAAAAAAAGGATAAAGTTCGCAGCTTTACAATCCTCGAAAGGTCAGCAACTTCTGGCAGATAATAACCTGCCGGTAGAAGAAATTGATACTGTTGTTTATATTGCACATAACAGGGTATTTCTGAAATCGAAAGCAATAGTAACTCTCCTTGTGGATATTGGTGGCATTTGGAAAATATTCTATTTACTAAAGGTTATCCCGGGTTTTATTCTTGATTCACTTTATGATTATATTGCTGCGAAGCGATACAGGATATTCGGTAAAAGAAACTCATGTATGATACCTTCACCAGATGTTGCTGAAAGATTTATCAGTTAACATTCCTTTGTTCGGATATCTTCCCCCATAAGCTCTATTTTGATTATTTGTTTGTAATTTGCAGTAATAATATTCCTGATAAGGAAAATCATTATTAAGAATAATTCCAATAATTATGAAAGCAGTTTTATTTTTAATTCCTGTTATCCTGTTCCTGCCGGGTCAGGGATGGAACAGCAGCCAGACAAAAAATATTGATATGGAAAAACTGGTAACCTTAAGTAAGGATGTCAGAAAAGACCTTACGGGTAACCTCCTGCCGTTCTGGTCGGAGACAGTGATCGATAAAACAAATGGAGGATTTTATGGCAGGGTGGATGCTGATAATAAGATATATCCAGATGAAGACAAAGGTGGGATACTGAATGCGAGAATTTTATGGACCTATGCAGCAGCATTCAGAGTACTGGGAGATTCAGCTTATCTGGATATGGCCCGAAGGGAAAGGGATTATATAATCAGACATTTTATCGACAGTGAATACGGGGGAGCCTACAGGTCGGTTACGTCAACAGGAGTACCTTCGGATATACGTAAACAGACTTATACACAGGCCTTTTTTATTTACGCTTTTGCTGAGTATTACAGGGTTACCGGAGATAAGGAAGCTCTGGAAACAGCTAAAAGTATTTATAGTCTTTTTGAAAAGTACGCTCTCGATAAGGAATTTAACGGATACTTCGAGGTTTTTAGCCGCGACTGGCAACGGACACACGACCTGTTAATCGGTGAAAAATCAGGCAGGGATGAAAAGTCGATGAATACTCATCTGCATGTACTGGAAGCCTATGCAGGTTTATACAGGGTATGGCCTGATGTGCGTCTGGGCGAAAGTCTGAGGAATCTTATTGACCTTTTTCTAAATAAAATAATTGATGGAAACACCTCACACCTCGTATGCTTCTTCGACAGGCAGTGGAACAGAACCTCTGAAACAGATTCCTATGGCCACGATATCGAATCTTCATGGTTGCTTCTGGAAGCTGCGGAACTGCTTGGTGATAAAGCACTCATAGGCAGGATACAGTCTGCCGGTTTAAAAATTGTAAAAGCCGCAACCGAAGGGCTTCAGCCTGATGGAAGCATGATCTATGAGACTGATAGGGCCACTGGTCATGTCAATAAAGAAAGAAGCTGGTGGGTCCAGGCAGAAGCTGTGACAGGCTATCTCAATGCTTATGAATTAACAGGTGATGAAAGCTATCTGGAAAAATCTGTCGACTGCTGGAAATATATTGATAATCATCTTGTTGATAAAAATAAGGGAGGGTGGTTCAGCTCAGTGGCCTATCCTGGTGGCAAAGGTACGGGTGATAAAGCCGGTTTCTGGATATGTCCCTATCATAACAGCCGGATGTGCCTTGAAGTTATTGGACGCACAGAAAAACAATAACAGGCGGATATACACCTGTTTTTCGGTTCCTCTTTTTATTGGCTGTTTAAACTGTTAAGTCAGGTTTTGACACGTTCACCATGTAATATGGGTCGTTAATAAAAAACCATGGAAACTTTTTGTATAAAATTTGTTTCCGTGGTTTTTTGTTATATTTTTGCGGCATGAATGACGAGTTGAAGAATATTTTGTCGAAAGTACGTGACCTGTATAAGAATTACGGGATCAAAAGTATTACGATGGATGATGTTGCCAGGGAGTTGGGTATCTCAAAAAAAACTCTTTACCAGTATGTTAATGATAAGGAAGATCTGGTTGACAAATTTGTTGAATCTGAGATCCGCTTTCGTCAGGAAGAGATTTGCAAGTGTTTTAAAACAGGTTATAATGCAATTGAGGAATTACTGGAGATTTCCGTTTTCATGAACAGGATGATGCGTGAAAGTAACCCTGCCACTGAGTATGACCTCAAAAAGTACTATCCGGCACAGTACGAGAAAATAGTTAAGGCCAGAAGGGAAGGAACATACAGCTATCTGATGTTAAATCTCCGTAAGGGAAAGAAAGAGGGTCTTTACCGGGCCGACATGGATGAAGAGGTAATTGCAAAGTTATATTTATCGAGATCTGAGAATGTACATTTTGGTGAGATTTTTACGGTGTCTGAATTTACTTCATCACAGTTGTTTATAGAGCTTTTGAAATATCATATCAGAGGTATAGCCACAGAGAAGGGAATAGCTGAATTGGAAAACAAAATAAAAGGATTGGAAAAAAGTAACATTTAACAGTTGTAAATTATGAATTTGATTCGAAAATATCTGATAGCAATTTTATTTATCAGCCTTATTACCAGTACATACGGGCAGCAGGTAACAGAAACGATGAAATTATCTTTATCGGAAGCGCAGGATTTTGCACTTAAGAATAACCGCACTGTTCAGTCAGCTAAAATTGATGTGATCAGTGCCAGAAAGAAGATATGGGAAAACCTTGCTACAGGTTTGCCGCAGTTTAATGTCTCAGCCAGTTATCTTCACCAGTTTGTTGTACCGCAGGTGAGCTTCGGACCCTATCTCAATGTGGCTTCACTGCCCGACGGTTACCTGACAAAAACTGACTTTCAGAACGCATATGTTAATGCACCTCCCATTTCCCTGGGTGTAAAAGACAATACAACAATCGACATGACTGTTTCTCAGCTTATATTCAGCGGACAGTACATAGTAGGTTTGCAGGCAACAAAAGTGCTGAGCGAGATTACTCAGAAAAGCCTTATCAAAACAGAGCAACAAACCAGGGAGAATGTAGCTGGTACCTACTATGTAATTCTTGTACTTGGCGAAAATATAAAACTGCTGAAAGAAAGCTATAAGACAGTTGACCAGACATTTAACGATCTGTCAAAGATGTATCAGCAGGGTCTTAACGAAGAAACTGATGTTGACCAGATAAAGATCAACAGGTCGAATATTCAGACCCTTATTTCTTCTATGGAATCGCAGAAGGAAATATCAATGAAATTGCTGAAATACCAGCTGGGTCTTGATTTTGACAGCAGCATTGAACTGACGGACAGTTTGCCGGGTATTATAAGACAGGGCAACCTCCAATACCTGGGCGGGCAGAGTTTTGATGTAAATAATAGTGTTGATTACCAGATGGCTGTTGCTCAGGAGGCTGTTTCAAAACTGCTTTTAAAGTCACAAAAGGCTCAGTATATGCCTACTATATCAGCATATTACAGGCATGAAGAGCAAACAAACCAGCCTTCATTCAACTTTGCTGTCAAAGATGTGGTCGGAGCATCGCTCAATATTCCGATAGTCACAAGTGGTGTCAGAAGTTCCAAGGTTGGACAGGCAAAACTTGATCTGCAGAAGTCGGTACTTGCCAGGGAAGAGGCAAAACAGGGCCTGGTGATGGAGTATGATAAAGCAAGCAGTAATTACCAGACAGCCTATAACAATTATGTAATTAACAAGGAAAGCATGAATCTGAGTAAGACAATTTATAATAAGACAGTTATAAAATATAAAGAAGGTGTGGCTACAAGTTTCGAGCTGACACAAAACCAGAACCAGTTTCTTACGGCCGAGACAAATTATTACAATTCGGTACTTACTCTGCTTAATGCCAAGGCTGAGTTGGACCGTATCTTAAGTAACAGTACAAAATAATTTTTAAAAGGAAAATAATTCAAATCAGATAGGATATGAAAAACATCAAATTACTTATAACAGCAACAGCATTAATGTTATTTGTTTTCTCCTGCTCGGGTGATAAAAAAGCACAGCTTTCCAAACTTAAAAATGAGCAGACAGCCATTGAAGAGAAGATTAAAAGTCTTGAAGATGAAATAAGACTGGAACAGAAGGATACCCTGGATGTTGAGAAATTTAAATTTGTTGGAATAACAGAAGCCAGTAAAAGCCCTTTCGATCATTTCATAAGGGTACAGGGCACACTTGACGGGGATAAGAATGCAGGTGTATTTGCCGAGGCTCCGGGAACAATTATAGAAAAATTTGCTGATGTCGGACAGATTGTAAAAAAGGGACAGGTGCTCGCACAGATTGATGATGGTCAGTACCGTAGCCAGCTGCAAAGTCTGGAAGCACAGTATAAACTGGCTTCGGATCTTTACGACAAACAAAAGCGTCTGTGGGACCAGAAGATTGGGAGTGAGGTTCAGTATCTTCAGGCTAAGACAAACAAGGAGTCGCTTGAACGCCAGATATCGTCATTAAATGACCAGATTGGTAAGTTCAAAATAAAATCACCAATTGACGGTACAATAGAGGAATGCAATATTAAGGTAGGTGGCGTAGTCTCACCCGACCCCAGACTGGCTGCCTACAGGGTAGTTGCTTTCAGAAACCTGAAAGTTACTGCCGAAGTTTCAGAAGCCTATTCCTCAAAGGTACAGGTTGGTGATTCCCTGGTTGTATATTTCCCCGATATCAATAAGAACATAAAAACAAAGGTCGACTTTGTAAGCCAGTATATTAATCCGACTAACCGGACCTTCACAATAGAAACAAGACTTGGAAACGGTGTTCCTGATTTGAAAGCCAATATGTTGGCTGTTGTACAGATAAATGATTATCATTCCAATAGTTCAATATTGCTGCCGATGAATGTTGTTCAGAATGACCTTTCAGGCAGTTATGTGTATGTTATTCGTCCAAAAGGTGAATATTCGGCAGCATACAAGCAACCGGTTGTTATTGGTAACAGCTATAACGGAATGGCCGAAGTCAGAAAGGGATTGAATGTTGGGGATAAGGTTATATCTGTCGGTTACCAGGAGCTTATTGACGGAGAATATGTCAGGTTTTAATCATTTGATCTGATATTCAAATTATTGGAAGAAAAATTTAAATTTTCATGGAAAAAAAATATAAAGAGTTTTTCGGTACCAGCTGGGCAATTGATAACAAGATAAGTATATATGTCCTGCTGTTCATAATAGCTGTCTTCGGTATCATCAACTACAACACAATTCCGAAAGAACAGATACCGGATATTGTAATACCTACAATATATGTTAATACAATCTACCCGGGAACGTCTCCAGCCGATATGGAGAACCTTGTTACACGTCCTCTTGAAAAAAACCTGAAATCGATTGCTGATGTAAAAAAGATCACATCGCGGTCTATCCAGGATTTTTCAGCTATCATAGTTGAGTTTAATACAGGCATAGAGATCAAGGATGCCAAACAAAGAGTGAAGGATGCTGTTGACAAGACCAAAACCGATCTGCCTACTGATCCTTCTTTTGTGCAGCCTTCGGTTATGGAAATAGATCTCTCGGAGATACCTATTGAGTATATAAACCTTTCCGGAGATATACCCCTCGACAGGCTAAAAAAATATGCCGACGATATGCAGGACAGGATCGAAAGCCTTCCCGAGATTACAAGGGTTGAGATAGGAGGTGCACTTGACAGGGAGATACAGATAGATGTTGATATGTATAAGATGCAGACGGCCAAACTTACTTTCAGGGATATTGAACAGGCTGTAAGTCTCAATAACATGACGGTATCGGGAGGAAATATTAACCTTCAGGGTATGAGCCGGTCGATACGCGTAGTAGGGGAGGTTAAGAATATTGATCAGATACGCAACATAATAGTCACTTCTTCCAGCGGTGCTTTGGTTAAGCTTAAGGATATTGCAGATATACGCGATGGTTTTCATAAGCCGGAGAACTTTGCCCGTTTTAATGGTAAGAATGTTGTTACCCTGAATGTTATTAAGAAAAGTGGTCAGAACCTGCTTGATGCCTCTGATAAGATAAAAAATATCATCAGCGACATGCAATCGACTGTTCTTCCCAAAAATCTTGTGGTACAGGTAACAGGCGATCAGTCGAGATATACGAGAAATACGCTTAACGATCTTAATAATACCATTATACTTGGTTTTATCTTTGTTGTTATTGTCCTTATGTTCTTTATGGGACTGGTTAATGCGATCTTTGTCGGTTTCTCGGTACCTCTTTCAATGGCAATCGCCTATATTGTTCTTCCATGGATAGGGTTTACGATGAATATGCTTGTTATGTTTTCCTTCATCTTTGCCCTTGGTATCGTTGTGGACGACGCTATAGTGGTTATTGAGAACACACACAGGATACACAGGCAGACAAGGATGGATATCAGGCTTTCGGCAAAATACGCGGCCGGAGAAGTCTTTGAACCGATACTGTCCGGTACCCTGACCACACTGGCTCCCTTCTTTCCTCTGGCTTTTTGGCCGGGTGTTGTAGGCAGCTTTATGGTTTTTATACCCGTTACACTTATTATAACTCTGTTTGCTTCCCTCATTGTTGCCTATATTTTCAATCCTGTCTTTGCTGTTGATTTTATGAAACATGAAGATGAGGACAGGCCGGTGCCAATGCCGAAGGTATATAAGATTGCCCTTGCAGGAGCAGGACTGGCAGTGTTGCTTCACTTTGCGAAGCTTCATGCAATAGCCAATCTTGTATTGTTTATTGATGTGTCTTTTATTGCTCATCAGTTATTTGGATACAAAGTTCTCAGAAGATTCCAGACACATTTTATTCCTGCCATGATGCAGAAATATGAAAGACTCCTTAAATGGGTTCTTCAGGGAAAAAGGCCTGCCAGGATGCTCTGGGGAATGGTTGGTCTCTTTGTTCTTACTATGGTGCTTAACAATATTGTTAAACCCAAGGTCGTGTTCTTTCCCGATAATGAACCGAATACAATAAACACATATATTAAGATGCCTATCGGGACCGACATAACGGTTACTGATTCCGTATCCAGGATAGCTGAGAACAGGATCATGGGCGTATTGGGAGAAAACAATCCCATAGTGGAATCTGTTGTTACCAATGTTGCATTTCTTGCATCAGACAATAACTTTGATAATTCCACAAAATCATCCAACCTGGCCAAAATTGCTGTTAATTTTGTTGAGTTTAAATACCGGCACGGGCAAAACACTAATGGTTACATGAATAAATTCAGGGAGGCATTGAAAGATATACCCGGAGCAGAGATAGTTGTTGACAAGACCAAGATGGGACCCCCTACCGGTAAGCCGGTAAATATTGAAATATCAGGTGATGATCTTGCTCTTCTGGATAAGACATCACGCAATTTAAAAAGATATATCGATTCCCTTCAGATTGGAGGTATTGAGGAATTGAAATCCGATTTTGCTTCATCAAAACCAGAGCTTATTATCAATCTCGACAGGGAAAGAGCTAACTATGAAGGAATCTCCGCCGGAGCTGTCGGAGATGCTATCCGGACCGGCCAGCTGGGTAAGGAGGTATCGCGATACAGGGAAGGTGAAGACCAGTATCCTATTATGCTTCGTTTCAGACAGGATCAGCGTGAGGATATTGAACAGCTGCTAAATATGTCAATCACATACAGGGATATGAATTCCGGACTGATAAGGCAGATTCCTTTGTCTGTTGTAGCAGATATCCAGTATGTTAACAGCTATGGACAGATTAACAGGCTTAATCTCAAGAGGGTTATTACCTTATCGTCGAACGTAATAGACGGTTTTAATGCAAACCAGATAAATGCAAGCATACGAAAAGCACTACCCCGCTTCTCAAAACCGACAGGAGTGGAGATACGGATAACCGGTGAACAGGAGGATCAACAGGAATCTATGGTATTCCTTTCAAAAGCAATGGTATTGTCTCTTTTCCTCATCATGTTTATACTGATTACCCAGTTCAATTCGATGTCGAAGGCACTGATTATTATATCAGAAGTGATTTTCAGTCTTATCGGTGTATTACTGGGATACATGATTTTCGGTATGACTATATCTGTTATCATGACAGGTATGGGTATAGTTGCCCTGGCCGGCATTGTGGTGAGGAACGGCATTCTGCTGGTTGAGTTTACAGATGTTATTAAAAAACGGGGGGCAAAAACACGGGCTGCTATTATCGAGGCAGGAAAGACCCGTATTACTCCTGTGGTACTTACAGCTACAGCTACAATACTGGGGCTTATACCATTAGCTATAGGAATGAATATTAACTTCGCCACACTTTTAACAAGCCTTAATCCTCAGCTTCATTTCGGTGGTGATAATGTCATGTTCTTCGGACCATTGTCGTGGACTATAATATTCGGTCTTAGCTTTGCTACATTCCTGACTCTGGTAATGATACCGGTTATGTACCTGATAATTTATTCAAGGAATATCAGGAGGCAGCGCCGCAGAACCAACAGACTGATAAAGAGAGGGGAATTACAGACCAAAAATTTATCATAAAATTACTTATTAAAATGAAGAGATTTCTTACAGGGGCACTATTGCTCATATCAGTAGTATCTTTTTCCCAGAAGGCTGATTCAGTGAAGAGGGAGAAGTGGCAGAGCCTCTACAGGGCAAGTGCTACCAAAGTGAACGATCTGGTGAATACAAAGCTTGAAGTCAGTTTTGATTTTGAAAAATCCTGGATGTACGGAAAGGAATGGGTAACCCTCCATCCCCATTTCTATCCTACCGATACCCTTACCCTTGATGCCAAGAAAATGAGCATTAAGGAGGTGGCAATAATAAAGAATAATAGGAATATTCCGCTGAAGTATACATACGATGGCTGGAAACTTCATATAAGTCTTGACAGAACATATAAAGGAGGAGAAAATTATACTCTTTATATCGATTACATCGCCAGGCCCAACGAAATGAATAATGGGGGAAGCGCGGCCATTACAGACGATAAGGGACTTTATTTCATCAACCCGCTGGGTGAAGAGAAAGACAAGCCTACCCAGATATGGACACAGGGTGAGACAGAATCCAACTCGGTTTGGGTTCCTACTATCGACAAGCCCGATCAGAAGACAACAGACGAGATAAGCATGACCGTACCCGATAAATTTGTTACCCTTTCCAATGGTTTGCTTGTCAGGAGCAAAAAACACAAAGACGGTACCCGGACAGATACATGGCTGATGGATCTTCCTCATGCTCCATATCTTATGATGATGGCTGTTGGTGAATATGCCATCATTAAGGATAAATATGAGGGTAAGGATGTGGATTATTTTGTTGAGAAGGAATATGCTCCTGTTGCACGAAAGATATTCGGACTTACACCTGAGATGATGGCTTTCTATTCCAGGATAACCGGAGTGGATTTCCCATGGCAGAAATATGACCAGATTGTAGTAAGAGATTATGTAAGTGGTGCTATGGAAAATACTACTGCAACAGTTCATGGATCGTTTGCCCAGCAGGATGCACGTCAGCTGATCGATGGCAATAGTTGGGAGACAGGTATTGCGCACGAACTGTTTCACCAGTGGTTTGGTGATTATGTAACAACTGAAAGCTGGAGTAACCTTACAGTGAATGAGTCATTTGCCGACCTGAGTGAAACTCTTTGGGAAACTTATAAATATGGGAAGGATGCAGGCGATGAGCATAACTATGAGGCAATGCGTGCTTACCTGGCCAGTAACAGCTCAAAGAAGGACCTCGTACGTTTCTATTATAAAAACAGGGAGGATATGTTCGACATGGTGAGCTACCAGAAAGGAGGCAGGATACTTAATATGCTGAAGAATTATGTGGGCGACAGTGCCTTCTATAAGACACTTAACCTTTATCTGACTACCCATAAATTCGGGACTGCCGAGGCCCAGGACCTTCGTCTTGACCTTGAGAAAGTTACAGGACAGGATATGAACTGGTTTTTTAATGAATGGTATTATGGAAGCGGCCATCCGGTTCTTGATATAAATTACTCTTATAACGACACTGATCATAAAGCAAACGTTGTCGTGAAACAGAATCAGCCTGATAAGGTATTCAGAATGCCGGTGGCTGTTGATGTATACCATGACGGACGCAAGGACCGTTACCATGTATGGATAGATCACAGGGTTGATACATTCAGCTTTCCGGTAACAACACGCCCGGACCTGGTTAATTTTGATGGTGATAAAATTCTTCTTTGCGTTAAGACGGAAAATAAAACGCTTGATAATTATATCTTCCAGTATAAAAATGCTGGATTATATCTCGACAGGAGAGAGGCCATTGAATATGCAGCAAGAAAACAGGCAGCCTATCCTGAGGCATTCGATCTGATGAAGACAGCATTAAATGACAGGTACTGGGGATTGAGGTTGCTGGCTGTCAGAGATCTGAATCTGAATGATGATTCTTCTAATGTGATACTTGAACCGATGCTGAAGAACCTTGCCGAAAATGATCCTGAATCCCTTGTAAGAGCAGCAGCTATTGAAGCTCTTGGAAGCCTTGGCAAAGAAGAGTATACCAGTTTATTCCTGAAAGCTGTCAACGACTCCTCGTATACTATTGCAGGCAAAGCCCTTGTAGCCCTTGGTATGGTTGATTCTGTTTCAGCTCTCCGAAAGGCCCATGAACTGTCTAAGGAAAAGACTAAAGGGGAACTGGCAGATGATATTACTTTGGTACTTTTTACATATGCAGGCGACAGTGATTTTGATCAGCTGGCAGATCGCTTTGAAAAAGCCCCTTTCGGTTCGGGTAAGTTTTCCCTTTTACAACCATTCGCAGATTTGCTTATAAGAACAAGCAATACGGAACATTTCAGGAAAGGTATTGATCTTATCGCAGAATTCCGCGATTCCATTCCTGAAAGTATACGAAGCCGCGTATCAGGTTATATCAACGGGATGATCCTTAACAGGATTTTGACTAAAAAACAAGCAGAAGGACTTACTGAACAGGCCGATTATGTAAAATCAAAATTGCCCGTGAAACAATAATGTATCCTTTGTTAAGATAATATATTATACAGTAAGCCCCGGCCTGTCAAACAGGCCGGGGCTTATTGTTTTGAGTAAATAACCCGGTTTCTATATTTTGAAGAATATCTTATTCTTATACAGCCAGTAACAGAGATACCAGAGAGCAGCCCAGGCACCCAGGCTGGCTATTACTTCAGTTGTAAGTTCACCAGTCCATGAAAAGAGCAGCTTGCTGAACGCGCCTGTAATCCTTGTAATTATATGTGTAGCGCCAATTGAAAAGAACAGGTAGATGAAGATACTGTTCATACCAACTATGATGAACATCCGTGAACCTTTTATGAATTGCTTCCTGACATCAATAAGCCAGTAGGAGAAGGCAAGAACCAGGATAGCCCAGCCACCGCTGGCAAAAACAAATGATGAGGTCGCTATTTTCTTTATTATCGGTGTTATATTAAGCCAGTCGAGTGAGTACCCGATAAGGAGAGCTGTAATACCAGCTATTACAAGTGTTTGTATCTTTTTACCGGCCGGCCTGTCACTCATTAGAACCTTTCCGCACAGTACACCCCATACAGTATGGGCTGTGGTAGAAACAAAATTAAGAGTTGCCCATTCACTGGCTTTATCAACGCCTTCAATCTTATTGTTGAACCAGGCACCAAGATCTTCAAACCTTACCCATGGATGGTTAAATCCTTCAACAGGGAAAAACCGGTATGCCAGGTCAATAAGGATAAGAATTACTACAGTAAAGATAAGCTGAAAACGGAAACTTTTGTCTCTTATCAAAAAGGCAACAAGATATGTTACTGATAGTTGTGCCAGTACATTCTGGAAACGGAATACAAGGTGACCCGCATCAACAAAATAAAGTGCCCAGCCAAAGAAAAGGAGAAGAAATGAGCGTTTAAGTGCATGATTAGTAATTTGTTTTTTGCTGTAACCTTTTTTGAGCCTGTTGGCAACAGCAAAAGGGATGGCAACACCCACAATAAACATGAAGAACGGCTGAATGAGATCCCAGAAATGTAACCCATGCCATTCATGATGACTCAGCTGTGTCCCGAGGAACTGAAGGAAACCGTTGTGATACTTACCAAGCTCGTAATAAAGCTCTGTTGACTCTCCGGCCAGCAGGAACATTGTAAACCCCCTGAAAAAATCAACAGAGGTAATCCTTCCCGGTAATGGGGAAGTAATAGTTTGCGTATTTGCATTCATCATTATATGTGGTTAGTTTCAGTATAATATGATCAGGTCTATGCAGTACCAGTATCCTGGTATGTAGCTGAGTCTCCTGTTATGTTTTACCGTAATCAAATTTATTGTTTGTTTTAATAATATCAAATGAATTTTTGAATCTAATTTTCTTATTCCCTGGCATAAATTTACACCAGCCGGGTAATTTGAATATAATTAACTTTTATTTGATCCCTCAATGAGTTATCTTGCTGATGACTTAGTTTTTTTGAAATTGTGAAATATACTTGCCTGGTTATTGTTACAGGATTTAAAACATATCCTGTTTACTCAAGCTTAAGTATGTAATAATGACCTGATTATTCATTAAATTGATATGCTTTTATTATGGACAGGAAAATTTCTATGTTGACCCTTATGGGGATAAGTGCCACAGTTCCCGGAATAATTTCATGCCAGAAGCAGGAACAGAAACAGAAACAGCCAAACATCATTTACATCATGAGTGATGATCATGCCTATCAGGCTATAAGCGCATACGGAGGACCGCTTGCCGGTATGGCACCCACCCCCAATATAGACAGGATAGCTGACAACGGGATGATATTTAACCGCTGTTATGTTACAAATTCACTTAGTGGTCCTTCCAGGGCGACTATCCTGACCGGTCTTTACAGTCATATTAACGGCTTTAAGGATAATTTCGGTGGTTCCCGGTTTGACAGTACGCTTATTACTTTCCCTATTCTGCTTCATAAGGCAGGTTATCAAACGGCGATGATAGGAAAGTGGCATCTTGGTTCGCAACCCATGGGATTTGATTACTGGGATATACTTCCTGGACAGGGCGTATATTATAACCCGGTTTTTATAGATTCCACAGGCCGGCATAAAAACAGTGGATATGTAACTGAAATAATAACTCAAAAGACACTTAAATGGCTCGATAAGATAAAGGATTCAGGAAAGCCTTTTATGTTAATGATGCATCATAAGGCTCCTCACCGCAGCTGGCAGCCCGGTCCGGATGAACTTGGTATGTACGATAAAACGGTATTTCCCGAACCATCAACTCTTTTTGATAATTACGACAACAGGGGACCGGCAGAACATAACCAGAATATGACAATAGCTCATACGATGACTCTTAACACAGATCTGAAGCTTACGGCTGATCCCCAGAGAGGATTCGATTCGGTTCAGCAGGCAAAATGGAATGATGAATACCTTCCTAAACTCAAGGAATTCAATGAGCTGAATTTGTCGGGCACAGCACTTACCCAGTATAAATATCAAAGATTTATGGAGGATTATCTTGCATGTATTGCTGCAGTGGATAAGAGTGTGGGTGAATTGCTCGATTACCTCAAAAAGAACGGATTGGATAAAAATACTATCATTGTTTATACCTCCGACCAGGGTTTTTACCTCGGAGAACATGGCTGGTTCGATAAAAGATGGATGTTCAGGGAATCACTAAGAACACCTCTGTTAATTGAATGGCCTGGCGTTATTAAGCCGCGAAGTGTAAATAATGATATGGTTTCTAATCTTGATTTTGCAGAGACAATCCTCGATGCAGCAGGCCTGGAAATTCCTTCCGAAATGCAGGGACAAAGCTTCCTGGCACTTCTTGAAGGACAGAAACAGGCTCACCCTCGTACTGAACACTATTATCATTATTATGAATCACCAAGTGAACATTATGTGCCAAGG
Organism: Bacteroidales bacterium; assembly: GCA_046706305.1. GTDB lineage: Bacteria > Bacteroidota > Bacteroidia > Bacteroidales > VadinHA17 > LD21. The sequence continues at coordinate 4,636 of JBJKPQ010000122.1, read as the reverse complement.
CATTATGGAATAACAACCAACAGGTATAAACTCATCCATTTCTATTATAACATGCAGAATAATATTAATGACTGGGAGTTATTTGATTTGAAAAAAGACCCCTATGAACTTGTAAATGTTTATGATAATCCTCAATATTCAACTGTCAGGGACAGCCTGCATGCTGAACTTAAGAAGCTTATGGCTAAATACAGGGATAGTGATACTCTTGCAATGCGATTTGTTCAGGAGACAGTAGATAATCCTCCATATATGTACTGGCTTAAGAAACAGGTTCCTTTGCGAAAGACTTTTCATCCGGGACCCGCAGGAAGAAACTGACAAGAATACTATTTACTTTCAAAAATCACCTCATGCTGAATAACTGAACAGATATATGATTATCGCAAATATACTGATACTGCCTTTACTGGTTCTTCTCCAGCATGCACCTGTTACTTTTACAGGTATCGAACATATTAAAGATACTGATTCTCTAAAAGTTACTGTCAGATTGAGTCGTGAACTGTTCCTGCAGGATTATCAGCAGAGTGTTTTTGATGATCTTGATATGGAAGATTTACGAATGTATAAACCTTTCCCTTCCGATCTTGCAAATAATTATCTTAATTCAAAACTGCTGATTGAAGCCAATGGGAAACCTGTAATCGGTAAGTTGCTTGAAATGAATGATGAAGGTAAGGATATAAGATTCAGTATGCTCTTCCGGGTTGAGAGAAAACTGAAAGCTATAACCGTGAAGAACAGTATATTGACAGGACTTTACAGCAATGTGGAAAACCTTACTATTGTTAAGGAAGGAGATTTTGAAACTGAAGTCCGATTTACACCCGAATACGATGAAGAAACATTTAAATTAAGATAAAGAGCCTTCTTCATTTTGTTGTCCTTAAATTGTAACTGCTTTTTTATATTTAATGATTCAAAGTTATTAAGGGTTTTAATATGCCGGAAATAAAATAAAATTTCTGATGATGATAAAGGCTATACTGTTTAATGCTTTCATGTTGTGTTATGCGATGCATCCATTACATGTATCCCTTACAACAATAAACCAGGAAAAAGGTAGCGATACTCTTAAAGTATTCTTCAGAATGTATTATGATGACTTTATTAAGGATTATAAGGTATTTGACCCCGGCTTCAGTTCTGTTAGCCAAAATGATACAATAATCATACCTGATAAAGATATAGAGAAGTATTTCAACAACAGGGTACATATATATATAAACCGTAAACAACTCGAAGGTAAACTGGAAAGTATTACAAATGAGAGTTATGAGGTTCACCTTAACCTTGCATATCCTTCATCTTCAAGGCCTAGGAATTTCAGTATTTCAAGCAAAATATTAACTGCGATATACAGCGACCAGTCGAATATGATCTATATAAATATAAATGGCTATGAAGATGCCATGAAACTGACCAGCGATCATTCCGGGGAAAACCGCAATCTGAAATGATTTATTTTAACTAAATTAGCTGAAGTAACTGGAAGCCTGGTGTTGGAAAAAATTAATTCCTATATGAAGACCTGGCACACAAAAAGTGGTTATAGTATAACACGGCTGGTATCCGGACGAAGCAATGTGTTTCTACTGTATGGTGCAGGGAAGAATATCCTCATAGATTCCGGCCCTGCAATGATATGGAGAACATTAAGAAACAGGCTTGTAAAACATAATATTCACTCCATTGACTTTCTGATTTTAACACATTCCCATTTTGATCATGCTGCTAATGCAAAAAGGATCAAACTCCTGTTCGGAGCTAAAGTGATCATCCATAAGAGTGAATCAGAATGCCTGGGTAACGGGATAAATCCTGTTACAAGGGGAACAAATTTCCTTTACAGGTTCTTTATTACTTTTCTTAATAAATCAATCGCCGGATTCCTGAGTTATGATCCTTGTGATTCTGATTACCTGGCAGATAGTGAGTTTTGCCTGGGAGATTATGGTCTTAATGCCAGTATTCTTCATACGCCGGGACACACTCCCGGTTCCATGAGTTTAATCATTGATAACGAGGTAGTAATTGTAGGAGACTCTATGTTCGGCATTTTCAGAAATTCAATTTATCCCCCTGTAGCAGCAGAACCCGGTTTAATGATAGAAAGCTGGGGCAAGCTTCTTGATACAGGCAGTAGTCTTTTCCTGCCTTCGCATGGATCGGCAGTTACAAGGGATCTTGTTGAAAGAGAGTATAACAAAAGAAAGAGTATTCAAAACTCACATCCTGTAAAGGCCATCAGATCTGCTCAATATTGAAAAATTCAACCACTCTGGGGTAACCATAAACAACTTTTGGCAATTAAAGGGATTAGAAAATTGCTTTTTCTGTAAATTTATAAGTATTTTAAAAATCTATTCTGACAGGTGGCCGTCTTGTCCTTATTAAAATAATCAGCGGTCTGTAAATATTGTGGCAGGGTAATGAGTCAACATAACCTGCAGACAATTTAATCCAGGACTCATCGTGGGTTCAGAGTTTTAGAATATAGTAACTTTTATATAAAATTTATATTATGAAAACCAACAGACGAAAGTTTATAAGGACAATGGGTACAGGAGCTGCAGGTTTAACACTGGGAACAGCTGCCATTACTGCAAATTCGTGTGTTTCTTCATCATCGAAGGAAGACGATGATGAACAGGTAATGTTTATCGGAGATAATATTGCCCTGGCTGAAACTACTAATGGAAAAGTAAGAGGATTCATACACAAGGGTATATACAATTTTCTGGGTATTCCTTACGGCGCTGATACCACAGGGAAAAACAGGTTTATGCCACCGGTAAAACCTGATCCGTGGACTGATATCTATCCGGCTGTTTACTGGCCAAATGCCGCGCCACAGTTGCTTGATAATTTCTATGCCAACAGATATCTGGCCTTTACCGATTACTGGCATTATGATGATGTGAGCGAAAATTGCCTCGGTATTAATGTATGGACTCCTGGCTATAACGACTCTGAAAAACGTCCTGTGATGTTGTGGATACATGGTGGAGGTTATACCAGCGGCAATTCAATTGAACATCCCGAGTATCACGGGGAAAACCTCAGCCGTGAGGGGAATATTGTGTTTTGCTCACTCAACCACAGGCTGGGACCTCTTGGATTTGCCGATCTGTCTGCAATAGGTGGAGAGAAATACGCCGGGTCTGGAAATGCTGGTATGCTTGATATAGTAGCAGCACTTGAATGGATTCGTGATAATATTTCAAATTTCGGTGGGGATCCTGATAACGTAACAATTATGGGTCAGTCAGGAGGCGGGGCAAAGGTATGTACTCTGACCGCCATGCCTTCTGCGAAAGGTTTATTTCATAAGGCTGTGGCCCTTAGTGGTTTAGCTCTTAGGGTTAATGAAAAAGATAATTCTGAGAAACTTGCAGCATATATAATGAAAGAAGCAGGCCTGCCTTATTCACAGGTTGACAAATTACAGGAAATGCCCTGGAGAGATTATTATAACCTGTCTCAAAAAGCACTTTTAAAATTAAGGAAAGAATCAGGAATGGTTGGAATGATGGGAGGATTCGGACCGGTAGCTGATGGAAAGGTGATTCCAGGTCAGCCTTATTCACCCGATCCATCTCCCCTGGCATCAGATATTCCAATGATTGTATGCAGCACATTTTATGAAAGATCACCCAGTGCATTCGATTCTTCCCTGGAAGATATATCTCTTGATGAGGCAAAAAGACTTGCCAAAACCACCAGAGGATTTGGAAAACCTCTTGGCGAAGATGCTGGTAAAGTTGTTGAAGCCTATGCCAGGAACTTTCCTGATAGAAAACCAATTGAGATCCTGGCTATGGTCTTGAGTAACAGGAAAAATACAATTGACTTTTGTAATGTGAAATCTCTCCAGCCAGCACCTTTATATCTTGGATGGTTTGGATGGGATCCTCCGGTATTTGACGGAAGATTACGTGCCTTCCATACAATGGATATCTCATTTTGGTATTATAACACTGATGTACAGATCTCTCATACAGGTGGAGGAGCACGCCCACGGAAACTTGCAAGAAAGATGTCAGGGTCGCTGGTACAATTCATGAAGAGCGGTGATCCTAATGGGGGAGGTCTTCCCGAATGGCCTGAATATACTTCTGAGAAAGGTGAAACGATGATATTGAATGATCAATCTGAGGTTCAAAATGATCCCGACAGAGAGGCAAGAAAATCTTTACCTTCCTGACAGATATGGTCAGAATGTATATATTTATTGAAATGAAACTTAACTTTATCAATTAATTATTAAGTCCTGAAGGAATATAATTCGTAAAAAATCAAATATGATGATCAATTAGAGCCTGAGTTTCAACAACCGGATCCACCTTAAAACAGTTACCTGATAATAAAATTAATTACATATGAGAAATAAAACTAATAATGTAATCTGGCTTACAACTTTTTTATTTTTTGGTGTAAGCAGTTATTTTGCCTGTTATGGCCAGTCAGCAAATCAAAAAGTTATGCAGAATAAAAAGAACAGAATAACTCTGACAAAGAATCAGATCGATTCCATCAAGCAGGAAACGGCAGCAAAGGTTAATGCCGACTGGGCTTTCTTAAAGAAATACGCCGATGATAATAAGAAACTTCCCGCTCCGGCAACCGGAGA
>JBJKPQ010000121.1:0-4385 GCA_046706305.1 Bacteroidales bacterium | reverse complement strand
GATTACAAGAGCTACTGTTCGGTATGCTGATACGTGGTCCCAGCCGTTCTGAGAATCATCTTCAACAACAAAAATGACAGTGTTTTTCCAGAAGCGGCTCCTTGTAAATGCCTCAACAATTCGTCCCAGCGCATAGTCATTGTCAGCCACCATAGCTCTTGGAGTGGGATAACCCGGCCGGACTCCTGCAGTATGATCGTTCGGAAGGGCTACTATCATAAGTTCCGGAAGTTTATCCCCGCGCATTGCTTCATATGAATGCAACTCCTTAATAAGGGCATCTGCTCTCATAGCATCAGAAAAATCGTGATTACCATAAGAGGGATAGCTCTGTGATAATATCTTTTTTACAGGTTCAATTGTTGTATAGTTAGTGAACCTGACCGCTTCACCCCTGGTATATTTCTTATAGATATCGGGCCAGGTCAGTTTGTCTTCCAGTACAGGAACAGATGCTTCTCCGTAAATCCTCACAGATTTACCATTCTTCATGGCATTGTCCCACAGGAACCCAGTAGGAGCATACACCAGAGCATCATTCTGAACATGAGCATAACTTCTGAACCAGGCTCTTACATTCTTCTCTATATAATCAGTCACAATTGATGCATCTGTCCATTGGTGTCCTTCTGCGGAACATTTTCCGGATACATGAAAATTATCAAGAAGGAGGAACTCTTTTGCCAGCTTATGAGTATTCGGTGTTATGCTGTCGCCGTAGATACATAATCCGGGATCTCCATCACCCTCTTTCATATCGCCCAGAATCTGGTCATAAGTTCTGTTTTCTTTAATTATATATACAACATGCCGGAAAAGAGAAGGTTCGCCCGTTCGTTCGGGTACAGGAACAGGGACTGCATTTTTTCTCGGTGTCTCCAAACCATTAGCTGCTCTTGACAGGTTGTTTAGGGCATAAACGGTGTCAGTATATGCTTTAAGCTCCCTGGAATTATAAGGTATTACAGACACCGAGGCCATCATGTTATGAGAGTTATAGACCGTGTTCTTTGTTTTACTGTTACGTAAGCCAATACGTGCTCCGATAGCTTCCAGGTTAGATACGTAGAGGGTGCCTTTTGATGACATTGTAACTGCAGTGGGATATGCACCTGTAGGAAGAAAGCCTATTACCTGCTTTTCGGCTTTTTGCCCGGGTGATTTGCCTCTTGTGTCAAGTTTTATTACTGCAAGGGCATTATCCATGCCGTTGGCTACAAACAGTGTCTTTTCGTCGGGGGATAAGCATAATCCGTTCGGGGAATCTCCAAAATAGGAGTTTATCTCCGGTTGCATTCTCACATTTATGGTTTCAGCAACTCTGTCATCAGAAGTACTGATCACCGAAACATTATCACTGTTGGAGTTTGTGACATATACATATTTGCCTTCCCTGTCGCTTATAATTTCATTAGGATGAAGACCTACGATGATTTCTTTAATGATATGTCCGTTTTCCGGGTCAATAACAGCGACACTTCCTTCTCGTGTTCCTCCGCCTGCATTGTTATTTATACGAGCCAGTCCCCATGGTACTCCTGCTACCTCCTTATCATACTTTTCGGGATGCCTTCCTGCCCAGTTTGTTACGTACAGTTTTCCGGAAGCAAATGTGAGTCCGTATGGTGCAACACCAGGGTCGGCGATCCATAAAGTGTCACCATTTACCAGGTCCTGTTTGAAAACTTTATTATTACCATTAAGCACTACATAGAGGTATTCCTTACCCGATTCCTTTCTTATCTTTATCTCATTAGGTAAAGCCAGTGCAGCATCTTTCTCAGGATTATACCCGAACATTTTTCCAAAAACGGCTGTTTTACCATCCCATTTGGCCGAAAGGACATATGAACTGTTCCCTCTGCCAGAGGAACTCCAGTAAACTTCCAGTCCATTCTTTGACTCATGCCATATAATTCCCGAATACGTGTTCATGCCTCCTGAAAGCAGGTTGTTGTCAGAGTTCCTTAAAATAAATCTGACTTTATTGTCGCGTGTTGATATGAAAACGATACTATATCTTTCCTCTACAGCCAGCCATTTGCCGTCTGGTGACAAAGCGGCGTCGAGTGCATGGTTCTCCCTGGAAGCATCACCAAAATAGATCTGGGTACCTGCCGGCTGAATCATGCGGTTGTATGGCATTAAAAAACCATTATTGCCGGCAGGCTGAGCGGATATTTGCCGGAAACCTGTGATGGCAATCATTACAAGTAAAATGAACACATTACGTCTCATATCGATAAATTTGAAAAGGCTGTAAAGAAAGGTGAAATGCTACATATACAACTTTCGATACAGCCTCTTTTATTATTTAAAATACTCAGAATGGCAGGTCCGATAATTCATCAATATCGGGAGGGATGTCCTCAAGGGTAGTATGAGAGGGGACCTCCTGGTCGCCGGCTGTACCGGTCACCTTTTCTATTTTCCAGGCATCGAGGTTAGTGAAGTAATTAACTTTTCCATCACGTTCCCATTTATTACCCCTGATGTTGAACCATATCTTAATCTCTTCATTCATATATGAATCGTTGATAAGGTCACATTTATCCTGTATAAGCTGGAACTTGATATAGTCGATGAAAACTGCAGTACCGCCAGTCTCCTTTTTCTCAACTACAAATTCCCGTTTCCTGAATTTATCACTGACCTGGTTAACAGGTGAGATATCTATTACTTTTCCTGTAATTTCAAAAGCCATTCTTATTTATTCTTCGTGTATTATAATCTTTTCTATTTTATCACCCTGCCTTATTGCGTCAATAACATCAAGTCCTTCATAGACCTTTCCGAAACAGGTATGCTGCCTGTCGAGATGTTTAGTGTTAGTCCGGTTATGGCAGATAAAGAATTGTGAACCTCCGGTATCCCTTCCTGCATGAGCCATGGACAAGACTCCTTTATCGTGATACTGGTTGGCCCCGTTGAGTTCACATTTTATGGTATAGCCCGGACCTCCGGTACCAACACGTGGGTCGCTCATATCTTTTGAATAAGGGCAACCTCCCTGGATAACGAAATCGGGTATAACCCTGTGAAAAGCCAGTCCGTCATAATAACCACTTTTTGCAAGTGATATGAAGTTTGCTACAGTACCTGGGGCATCTTCCTCGAAGAAGCTCACCAACATGGTTCCTTTGGGTGTCTGTATTTCTGCTGTCGTCATATCTATTTAACTATTTCCAGAAGATCAACTTCAAAAATCAGAGTTGAAAAAGGTTTAATAACATCGCCTGCACCAGTTGCTCCATAAGCAAGATCAGCAGGGATAAACAATTTGAATTTAGAACCTACAGGCATAAGCTGCAGAGCTTCTGTCCAGCCCGGAATTACGCCGGCTACGGGGAACTGGGCAGGCTCATTACTCTTGGTTGAGGAGTCGAACTCTGTTCCGTCAATAAGCGTACCTACGTAGTTTACCTTAACAACGCTCTGAGCTGTAGGTTTCGGGCCTTTCCCCATCTTAAGTACTTCGTACTGCAAACCACTGGCTGTGGTTATAACACCCGGTTTCTCCTTGTTCTTGGCAAGAAACTCTTCGTTCTTTGCTATATAATCTTTATAAATCTCCTTATTTAGTTTAGCCTGTTTTTCTTGTTGATCTGCCTGACGTTTATTAATATAAGTCATGATGTAGGTACGAGCAATATCGTCCTGCATTAAAGGTTTGCCTTCTTTACCGTCGGCCATAGCCTTGGCAACAAGCGCCGGATCCAGCATCAGGCTGTCCTGTGTAAGTGCATTGTAGTTGACAATTCCAAATGCATAAGAAAGTGAATCATCCTGAGTCCTGAGTTTTGCATTTTTATAGCTATTCCCGCAAGAGCCAAGCATCAAAGCCATTACAGCTGTTAGAACAATTAATCCCTTGATTTTCATACGATACATTTTTAATTTTTAAAATTTCCGCTAAGATAACACTTTAGATAAAAGCAAATGGCATGTGAAAATATAATTTTTACAACTTTACAGCCCTGGTCATATGTCTTTTACCCGGAGGTCCCGGGAGAAGAGTCACTTTAAAACCATTCGATCTTAGGTTTCTCTTTACATCACCCTTGGCGGAATAAGTAACAAAGATACCGCCGGGAACCATTACTGCGGAAAGTTTGCTGAATATGGCATTTGTCCATATAGCTGGTTGCTTATCAGGACCGAATGCATCGAAGTATATGAGATCGTACATGCCTGTAAGCGGATCTCTTGTGAGGTCTCCGTGTAATTTATGCAGTACAAAATTGTCACAAATCTCTGTTTCCTTATCCCATTCTGCAGAATGAATTTTTTCAAACAGATACTTACCTTTTTCACCGATGAAACCGGGATAATTGAGTTTCCCGGTTACCTCACGATCAAGAGGGTACTTCTCCAGAGAACTGTAA
>JBJKPQ010000120.1:0-8598 GCA_046706305.1 Bacteroidales bacterium | reverse complement strand
CTGCAATGACAAGGACTTCACTTGGTCCGGCCGGCATATCAATTGCAATCCCATCCTGTTGAACAAGCTCCTTGGCTTTGGTAACAAACTGATTTCCCGGACCAAATATCTTATAGACTGCCGGTATCGAATCTGTTCCGTAGGCCATGGCAGCCACTGCCTGGGCACCGCCTGCTTTGAAAATTTCGGTGATGCCTAGTAAACCAGCTGTATATAATATCTCAGAGCTGACAGTGCCATCCGGCTGAGGTGGCGTACAGACAATTATCTGTTCACATCCGGCCAGTTTGGCGGGAACTCCAAGCATCAGGAGTGTTGAGAACAGGGGTGCCGACCCTCCGGGGATATAGAGGCCTACTTTTTCTATGGCTACGCTTTTTCGCCAGCAGGTCACACCTTTTGTCGTTTCAACAGTTTTTTCACGTGTTATTTGAGCTGAGTGGAATTTCTCTATATTGGCTTTTGCAACAAGGATGGCCTCTTTAAGCTTTTCCGGTACAAGGTCACCGGCATTTTTTATCTCCGAAGGAGACACACGAAGATTTTCCGGTTTGAATCCGTCGAATTTTAGTGTTAGTTCTGCCAGGGCTGCATCAGATTCTTTCCTTACCTTCGAAATAATTTCAGCAACAACCCTTTCCAGGCCTTCTTTTTGCATGAGCGGTCTCCTGCAGATACCTGCCCATTGCTCTCTTTCGGGTAATATAACTCTTTCCATCACAGAATCATTTTTTCAATTGGTATAACAAGAATACCTTCAGCACCTTCTGCTTTTAGCTGATCAATCCTTTCCCAGAATTCATCTTCCTTGACAACCGAATGCAGGCTGCACCATCCTTTTTGTGCAAGAGGAAGGATTGTAGGGCTCTTCATTCCCGGCAGTATGGAGCATATTTTATCAACAGCCGGTTCAGGAGCATTAAGCAGGATATACTTGTTTTCCTTCGCATTCTTAACTGCCCTGATCCTGAAAAGGAGCTTGTTAAGTATCTCCTGCTTATTATTGTTGAGATTCTTATTTCCTATAATGGCAGCCTGGCTTTTCATTATGGTCTCCACCTCATAAAGACCATTGGTCATGAGAGTGCTTCCTGAGCTTACTATATCACATACGGCGTCGGCCAGGCCTATGCCCGGTGCTATCTCTACACTGCCGCTGATCTCTTCTATCTCGGCAGTTATGTTATTGGCGCTCAGGAACTCAGACAGCAGGTGGGGGTAACTGGTTGCTATTTTTCTGTTCTCAAGGTATCTTACGCCCGTGTATTTTTCATCTTTTGGTATGGCCAGGCTGAGCCTGCAGCCTGCAAAGCCCAGTAATTCAATAACATCAACATCCTTATTCTTCTCATAGATCATGTTTTCACCAAGTATACCTATATCAGCAACCTGTTGCTCCACGTACTGGGGAATATCATCATCGCGCAGGAAAAGCAATTCAACGGGAAAATTACCGGCACTTGTCTTAAGAACGTTGGCCCCGTTTGAAAAATTTATTCCACATTCCTCGAGTAGTTTTTTTGAGTTTTCACTTAGCCTGCCACTTTTCTGGATCGCTATTTTCAGTTTTGTCATTTTCTTTAATTTATGTGTCTGAGAAGCCCGGAACAAAAAACCCGCCTGAACTGCTCAGACGGGTTTTTGATATTTAATTACCATACATACCAATATCACCTCGCCCGAGAGCAATCATGATAATGATGATGTGATATTTTGTAGTTCATTTCTTTTATTTGTAAATGCAAAGATAGTAAATATTTAATATATTTTACAAAAACATTAAAAAGCTTAAAAACAATAATCAGAGTCTTTCAGCAACAAGGTCACCCACTTCAGAAGTTGAGAAGCCCATTCTTCCGGCTCCCATATCTTTAAGTTTATTTGCTGTAACATCCATAATTGCCTTTTCAATTGAGGCAGCTGCTTCTTCTTCTCCGAGATGATCCAGCATCATGGCCCCGCAGGATATTGATGCGAGAGGATTGATTACGTTTTTGCCCGTATATTTCGGCGCTGAGCCGCCTATAGGTTCGAACATCGAAACACCTTCGGGGTTTATATTTCCACCGGCTGCAATACCCATACCGCCCTGTGTTATTGCACCCAGGTCGGTGATAATATCGCCAAACATATTTCCTGTTACTATTACATCAAACCATTCAGGGTTCTTTACCATCCACATTACTGTTGCATCGACGTGATAATACTCCCTGGTTATATCGGGGTAGTCTGCTTTTCCTATTTCATGGAAAGCTCTTTCCCAGAGGTCATAAACATAAGTCAGCACATTGGTCTTTCCACAAAGGGCGAGAGTGTTCTTCTTCTTTCTTCTTTTAGTGTAATCAAAGGCATAGCGGAGGCATCTTTCAACCTGCATGCGGTTGTATACCATACTCTGCACTGCCACCTCATTGGGTGTTCCTTTCTGGGATATACCACCAATACCGGTGTAGATACCTCCTGAGTTTTCCCTTACTACCACATAATCAATGTGTTCAGGACCTTTATCTTTGAGCGGGGTTCCGACACCGGGATAGAGTTTGATAGGACGCAGGTTGATGTACTGATCCAGTTCAAACCTTAATTTCAGAAGGATGCCTTTTTCCAGGATACCCGGTTTGACATCAGGATGACCGATAGCGCCAAGAAAGATGGAATCAAATTTCCTGAGCTGATCGGGAGCGGAATCAGGAAGTATTTCTCCAGTCCTTAGATAACGGTCACCTCCGAAATCGAACTCCTCGAAATTAAGTTTGAATCCGAACTTGTCAGCTGCGGCACTTATTACTTTCTTTCCCTCCCTGACAACTTCAGGTCCGGTGCCATCACCAGGTAAAACAGCGATATTGTACGATTTGCCCATAAGTTAATTTTGTTTGTGTTAAATTATTTGAGTATTTCTAATTATAAATTTATTAAATCTGTGCAACAAGGTGGGAGTTAACATTTTCAGTCAGACCTTCCATTATGTTAAGCATTTTTTCGGTAGCCTTAATGGCCGATTCCGTCTGGTCAGCATCGAGGCCTTTTGTTTTAAATTCCTTTCCGTTATAGTCCCACGATATTATTGTTTCCACAAGGGCATCGGTCTTTCCGCCCGGAGGAATGGATACCTGGTAGTCTGTAAGAAGCGGGAACTCTTTCCCCAGCTTGCTGTAGATGCTGTGGAGGGTTTTCATGAATGCATCATACTGACCATCTCCGGAGGATGTTTCCTGGTACAGGTTGCCATCTATTTCAACCTGAACACTGGCAAAGGGTTTCAATCCATAGGAGAGTGAAAGAGAGTAGTTTTTAATAAAGATCTTATAGTTTATCTGTTCATTTCCAAGCACATCTGCAATGATAAACGGAAGATCCTCGGTAGTTACATTCTCTTTCTTGTCGCCCAGTTCTATAACCCGTTGTGTTACCCTGGCCAGTGATTCCGGGTTAAGGAAAAGTCCGAATTCCTCGAGGTTTTTCCTTATTGTTGCCTTACCGGATTGTTTTCCAAGGGCATATTTCCTTTTTCTGCCGAAGCGTTCCGGAAGGAGGTTATTGAAATACAGGTTGTCCTTGCTGTCCCCGTCGGCGTGTACTCCCGAGGTCTGGGTAAATACATTCTCACCAACGAGAGGTTTATTTACAGGGATCCTTACCCCGCTGAATGTCTCCACTATCTTGCTGGCTTTGGTTATCTCAAATTCATTGATACCTGTTTCGGCTGAGACAAGATCGCGAAGAACGCCAATAATACTCGACAGAGGAGCATTCCCGGCTCTTTCGCCAAGTCCGTTAATAGTAGTATGAAGCCCTTTAATACCTGCTTTTACAGCTGCATATACATTTGCAACAGCCAGGTCGTAATCGTTATGTGCGTGAAAATCAAAATGAAGAGAAGGATACCTGTCCACCATCACCTTACAGAATTCATATGCCTGGTCCGGATTAAGGATACCAAGTGTATCGGGAAGCATAAACCTCCTGATATTCTCATTCTGTAATGCATCCACCATGTAGGTCACATAGTCCCCTGAATGGATCATTCCGTTTGACCAGTCTTCCAGGTAGATGTTTACGTCGATATCCATTTCCGTAGCTTTGTCGATAATCTTTTTAATATCGGCGACATGCTGTTCAGGAGTTTTTCGCAACTGTTTTTCGAGGTGACGCAACGACCCTTTGCAAAGAAGGTTAACTACCTTACAGCCTGCATCGTTGATCCAGTTTAGTGAAAGGTCACCATCAACAAAACCGAGCACCTCAACTTTCCTGTGAAGGTTATTATGCCTTGCCCAGTCAGCTATTTTCTTTGTAGCCTTGAACTCACCTGATGAAACTCTTGCTGATGCCACTTCAATGCGGTCAACCTTGAGATCCTTAAGGAGCAGTTTGGCTATATGGAGCTTCTCGAGCGGTGAGTATGACACTCCCTGCGTCTGTTCTCCATCCCTTAGGGTAGTATCCATTATTTCAACTCTCATTTTGCTATTCTTTTTTGAGTCTCATATTCTTCTATTGTATTTTTCATATTCAGAAGGAAGTCTATATCATCAAGACCATTTAGTAAGCATTCCTTTTTATAGGGATTGATGTCGAAACTTACCTGGTCTCCTGTATCCACGATTGTAAGTGTTTGTTTAGCCAGGTCTGTCCTGACCCGGGTTGAGGGCTCCTTCTGTACAAGATCCAGGAGTTTCTGCAGGAATTCTTCGCTGACAACTATCGGCAGGAGGCCGTTGTTAAGAGAGTTGTTTTTGAAGATATCGGCAAAGAAGCTTGATACCACTGCCCTGAATCCATAGTCGTATATCGCCCATACAGCATGCTCGCGACTTGAACCACTTCCGAAGTTCTTCCCGGCCACAAGAACCTTCCCGCTGTATGTTGGGTCGTTAAGTACAAAGTCGTTGTTAACCTCACCGCTCTTCTTATACCGCCAGTCGCGGAAAAGGTTATCCCCGAATCCTTCCCTTGAGGTTGCGCTCAGGAACCTTGCAGGTATAATCTGATCTGTATCGATGTTTTCCAGTGGTAAAGGAACACATGTTGTCTCCAGTATTTCAAATTTTGTCTTAGTCATTTCAGATCTTTTAAAGGTTCGTATCTTCAGTTATAAATTCCCGGGGATCTGCTATTGTCCCTGTAATGGCAGCCGCTGCTGCCGTAAACGGGCTTGCCAGTAAGGTTCTTGCCCCCGGACCCTGGCGTCCTTCGAAGTTTCTGTTGGATGTCGATACTGCGTATTTGCCCGGGGCAATCTTATCTTCATTCATGGCAAGACAGGAGGAACATCCCGGTTGTCTTACCTCGAAACCCGCTTCCCTGTATATATCCGTCAGTCCTTCTTCGTTCATCTGCAGCTCCACCTTCTTTGAGCCTGGTACTATCAGTGCAGTCACATTATCAGCTTTCTTTCTTCCCTTTATGATACTTGCAAAGGCCCTGAAATCTTCAATTCTTCCGTTGGTGCAACTTCCAATGAAGACATAGTCGATTGGTTGTCCCAGGAGCTTCATGCCTGGTTTAAACCCCATATAGTTAAGCGACTTGATAAAGGAAGCTGAGGCCTCATGTTCCCCCTTCTCTGACAGTGGTATGGATCCGTCAACGGCCATTCCCATGCCCGGGTTGGTTCCGTAGGTTATCATCGGACTTATCATGCCGGCATCAAAAACAAGTTCCTTGTCGAAGACAGCATCAGGGTCCGTTTTCATCTCTTTCCATCCTGCCAGTGCATTTTCAAAGTCCTTTACACCCGGGATGGAAGGTAATTTCCTGAGATAATCGAATGTAACTTCGTCAGGAGCAATCAGGCCGCCCCTGGCACCCATCTCGATGCTCATGTTGCAAATCGTCATGCGGTTCTCCATTGTCAGGCTCCGTATCGTTTCACCACTGTATTCAACAAAATATCCTGTAGCACCGCTGGCCGATATCTGTGAAATAATATACATTATTATATCCTTGGATGTCACACCTTTTGATAGTTTACCGTTAAGTGTGATCCTCATTTTTTTGGGTTTTGGCTGTATGATACATTGTGATGCCAGGACCATTTCAACTTCGCTTGTACCTATCCCGAAAGCTATTGTCCCGAAAGCACCGTGCGTTGAGGTGTGACTGTCGCCACATACAATAGTCATACCCGGCAGAGTATAACCCAGCTCGGGACCAATAACATGTACAATGCCGTTATTAGGGTTGTTTATTCCAAAATACTCTATCCCGTAGGTACGGCAGTTTTCATCCAGTTTTTCAACCTGGGTCCTCGACAGATCATTTGCAATGGGAAGATGTTGATTTTTTGTTGGTATGTTATGATCGGCAGTGGCAATCGTCCTCTCCGGTCTGAAAACAGGTATTCCTCTTGTTTTCAGACCATTAAAAGCCTGTGGGCTTGTAACTTCGTGTATGTAGTGCCTGTCTATATATAAAACATCCGGTCCGTCGCTTATTGATCGGACAACATGGCCGTCCCATATCTTATCGAAAAGTGTTTTTGACTTCATTGTCATCATTTTTAATTCTTTCTGCATTATATTGCCCTCTGCCTTTCAGGGAGCAATTCTTTTATCAAAATTAGTTCCCCTTAAGAGGGGAAGTCGCAACGCGACCAGGGGTATTAATCTTAGTTTATCTTTGACAGAGCGTCAATAAAGGCTTCAACCGACGCTGTAATGATGTCAGTATGAGCCGAGAAACCTGAATATGTACGTCCTTCATGTTCCACCTGCACATGCACCTTTCCCAGATCATCGCTTCCCTTTGTTATTGCCTGGATAAGGAATTCCTCGAGGTGAACAGTTTTGCTGATAAGCTGCTTGACTGCTGTAAAGGATGCATCGATGGGGCCATTACCCGAAGCTGTTGAAAAGTGAGTCTCGCCGTTAACCTTCATCCCGACAGTAGCAACCGGAATCATAGACTTGCCGCAGGTAACCTGGAGATGCTCCAGCTTGAGTAAGTTTTCACCCTGGAAGACCACACCTGCAAGCACTCTGATGTCATCGTCGTTTATCTCTTTCTTCTTATCGGCCATCACGAGAAAGCGGTGGTATATATCATCTATCTCTTCCTTGCTGAAGGAGAAGCCAAGCATCTCCAGCCTGTGATTAAGGGCGGCCCGACCGCTGCGGGCCGTAAGTATGATGGATGATTCCTTGACCCCGACTTCAACGGGATCTATTATCTCATAATTCTCCCTGTGTTTCAGTACTCCATCCTGGTGTATCCCTGATGAATGAGCAAAGGCATTTCTTCCGACAATAGCTTTATTGGCCTGTACGGGCATGCTCATAAGGGTTGATACGAGGCGGCTGGTGCTGTATATGAGTTTTGAGTTGATGTCAGTCCTCAGGTTAAGCCCGTGGTGACTCTTGATGATCATGGCTATTTCTTCAAGAGAGGTGTTACCGGCGCGTTCGCCTATCCCGTTTATTGTCACCTCCACCTGTCTGGCTCCGTTCAGGACACCCATCATTGTGTTGGCGGTAGCCATACCCAGGTCGTTATGACAATGGGTAGATATAACTGCCTTGTCGATATTGGGAACATTCTCCTTCAGGTACCTTATTTTCTCACCGTATTCTTCGGGGAGGCAGTAACCTGTTGTATCGGGTATATTGACAACAGTTGCTCCGGCTTTGATAACGGCTTCAATTACTCTGGCAAGATATTCGTTTTCACTCCTCCCTGCATCTTCTGCATAAAACTCAACATCTTCAACAAATTTCTTTGCATATTTTACAGCATCGGCTGCTCTTCTTAGTATTTCCTCAGGTGTTGTCTTTATTTTATACTTGATATGAAAGGAGGATGTACCTATACCTGTGTGAATCCTCTTTCTTTTTGCAAACTGAAGAGCTTCGGCAGCAGCCTCGATGTCTTTTTTTACAGCCCTGGTGAGGGCACATATCACAGGGTTTGAGACGGCTTTGGAAATCTCAACAACAGATTTAAAATCTCCGGGACTGGAAACGGGGAATCCGGCTTCTATTACGTCGACTCCCAGGGCTTCCAGGGCCTGTGCCACTTCAATTTTCTCAATAGTATTCAACTGGCACCCTGGTACCTGCTCTCCATCCCTAAGGGTGGTATCGAAAATAATTACCTTTTCGTCCATTATGTAAATATGTTTTACTGATTTTAATTACTCTTTTATAGGCCTCAGTTTCCTGACAGCTGCTCCGGCTCTCCACAGTTCAGAATTGCCGAGTTCATTGAGTTCTTTGTCGAGCATCTCCTTGTAGTTGGGAGCACCTGTCGACTGAAGTACCCTCACACATTCCTCGCCCGATTTAACCCTGTTATACAGCTCGTTGAATACAGGCAGTGTCGCATCCCTGAATTTCGGACGCCAGTCGAGGGCACCACGCTGTGCTGTTGCACTACAATTAGCATACATCCAGTCCATCCCGTTCTCATCGACAAGGCGGATAAGGCTCTGGGTCAGTTCTTCCACTGTCTCATTAAATGCTTCAGAAGGGCTGTGCCCGTTATCCCTGAGAACCTTGTACTGTGCATCCATAATTCCTGCAAGAGCACCCATCAGTACACCACGTTCACCGGTGAGGTCACTGTACACTTCCTGTTCGAAGGTTGTAGGGAAAAGGT
>JBJKPQ010000119.1:0-58660 GCA_046706305.1 Bacteroidales bacterium | reverse complement strand
AGTAACACACGAAATGGCAATATTCTTGTAACCTGCTTCCTTCATAAGGGCGAAATGTCTTGCCACCACCGTCATTATAGTCTGGGCAGGTACTATATCGCTATGGTATCCAATACCTGTACAGGTAGTATGTGACGGATTTTCAAAGACATCTTTCCCGAGAATATTGCGCATCATATGAAGAAAAAACTGCTCAGCCCCCGGGAAAAAACTCTGACGTATACATGATCGGACATAGAAGAAATGATCATCAGCTATCTCCTTCTGGTAGTCCGCCCAAATCTTCTTTTTGCCCTCCTGTTTCATTCTTCATCTATTTTTTCGTGAGTAGTATGCTTACCGTTATTGGCTGTATAAACCTCGATAAAATAATCATTATCAATACCCTCATCACTGAACTGTATTCCCATTTCGCCGGCTTTCTTCTTTGAATATTTTTCTATATCATCGAACATTTCTATTCCGCCTGTTACTTCAAATATATTTTTAAGTTCATCAAGTGCATCATCAGGAATTTTTCTCAACGGGCCATCTTCGCCATTGATATGTCCGCCAAGCCTTTCAAATACATCAGCGGTGTTTTCGATGATATATTTCCAAACGGGACCCTGTTCCGGATGAAGTTCAGGATGTATAGCATAGGCCGCAGTACAATATCCGTATTTGAAGATATTTTCACCTACAGTCCTTTTTATGGCAAGTTGCTGACGTCCCTTTTCAGACTCGGTAAAATAACCCAGTTTCTGAGAAAGTGTCCTTAGAGCCATTATTATATAACCGGGAGTATTGCCTCTGGGACACCTGGTTTTACACGACAGGCATTCCCCGCAATACCATATTGTTTCAGATTTAAGAAGCCTGATAAGCTCGCTATTGTCCCTGTGTTGAACAATATCCACAATCTTCCTTGGATCGTATTCATAGAACTCTGCAGCCGGACAAATAGCTGTGCATACCCCGCAGTTCATACATGCTTTTAACCCTTCTTCGAATCTGATATCTTTCTGAAGCAATCCGAATATATCTTCCATCGGCTACAATTTCAGAGTTTTGTTAAATCATTAACAAAAATACCTTCTAATCAGTTAGAAGGAAAGAAGATTTAAGCCTATTTGAATAGGGGTATTTATACTTAGGAACCAGGGTACTGACAAGAAATGGAGAATTGGAGAAAGTGAAAAAGCGGAAGCAGTAAACCCTTTTATATCCCGGGCTACCTTACATATCTTCTGAATAAGTAAACAGGATCAATCAGGAGAACAGGGTATCACTTAGTCGTAGATATATACAAGTGTAAAGACCGAAAATTAACGGAAAGCCCCCGGGATCTATAACTCACTGACAGCCTTGCTTATTTCATTTTAGATTTGATAGCTACAAGCTTCAAAACATTATCAGCATCAGTTTCATCGTTAATCTTTATTGTTACAGGGCGTATCTTTCCATACCTTTTGGCTGAAAGGAAGCCTTCCCTTATTTCTGAAGGAAGGTCACTGTTACAGATAAGATCTTCAGCCTTATCGCCGAAATAGAAACTTATCCTGAATGTTCCTTTTAAAACAGACAACCAGAAAACAGTCTTCTTTTTCTGCACAAGTTTGTACAGCCACTGTTTTCCATCATTATAGAAATTCCAGCTACCGGAAATATTGGTGTAATTATGAAACACATGGTTCATAATTTTATCCCAGTACCTCCTGTTATCACCAATTTTGGAGAAAATATAATCATCGGTTGGAATTATATTTTTATCCGAAAGGATTCCTTTTTCCGGTTCAGTCATATAAAATATTTTTGCATTAAAATTTACATTTACCCTGAAAAATGATACTGATAAATCAGTTCAGGTTTCGAAGATTCGTAATTGCCTCAGGAACATGTTTATGTATTATTGCAACAGTATCGCATGTATCCATGTCCGGGCAATCTGCACATGTACTGTAACCTTTTGAGTTTACACATTTGAGTATTTCACACTCGCTGCAATGTGCCAGTTTTACACCTTCAATACGACACCCTGTACAGTTGATCATTTCAGGTGTAATCCCTGCTGCATTATAAAATGTTATCCATTTTTCCGCTGTCACTTTCCTGAGCTCGTCATCATCATTGATTGTAGCTATCCTTGCGTCGCAACCGTCACAGTTCAGGCCGCAACATGCTATGATTTTATCCATTTTTATAAGTTTAAGAGGTTAGTGTATTGGTTTTGATTAGAATATGGTCATTTATTTTCTTATAATTTACGAAATTATTTTATAAAAAAATGCCGGCCTGAATAATTTGTCTAAATTGTCCGGTGAAAAAAAGCCCAAGATGAAAAAGCCATTCAGTAATTTACAACTGTTAACAGTCATACTTACAGTTATTCTCATTTTATCCGGTTCCTGCAAAAAGCAAAGAACAATAAGTATCGAAACTCTTCTTAAAGAGATGACTGACAGGGATGCACTGACAAGACTCCCATCGCCATGGTACCAGCTAAAGCAGTTCAGCAGTTACGACAGGAAAACGACCAAACCGGGTAAACCCGGATGGTTTGCGAATGATGATTATACCCAGTTTATCGGGACAGATTCGTTGAACGGAAGAAAGGAGTATATAATGTTTGACAGTGATGGTCCGGGTGCTGTTGTCAGGTGGTGGATGACTTTTGCCGGTGCGGGGGCGGGATCCGGGATTGTCAGGATATATATCGACAATAGCAAAACGCCTGTTGTGGAAGACAGCATAACAAAGGTTTTGAGCGGACATTTACTTGCAGGAGCACCTTTGAGTTCTTCAGTGTCGCCTCAAACAGATTACAAGATGCGGGGGCACAATCTCTACCTTCCTGTTCCATATGGCGTACATTGCAGGATCACATACCAGTGCGATTCCATAAAAATAACAGCCGACTCAAGAAAGCCAAGCATTTATTATAATATTTGTTACCGTACATATGAAAAGGGTACCAGGGTCAGGTCATTCAGCCTTGACGGACTCAGGGAAGCAGATGACCTTATAAAGAAGACCAATGAGATTCTTGCCGATCCGGAACAGTCTGTCGTGAATGATAACACAGAAATGATTAATAAGACTTTCTCCCTTGCCGGTGCCGATTCAACCTCTTTGAGTATAGATAAAAGAAATGCAGCAATAAACCATATTAAGCTTAGCATGGATGGTGTTGACTCTGCAGATGCTTTGCGATCTACAGTGCTAAAAATATCTTTTGACGGAATGGTTACCGTATGGGTTCCAGCCGGTGATTTTTTTGGAACAGCGTATAAGAAAACATCATCGTCCACATGGGAAAGCAGGGTTGACACAAACATGAACATGGAATCCTTCTGGATGATGCCTTTCCGGAAGAACTGCACCATCTCACTTATCAATTATGGCAGGAGTACCGTAAAAGCTAAGCTCACAGTTTCTGTACAGGACTATAGCTGGGACAACAGCTCAATGTATTTCGGTGCGTCATGGCACGAGTATCATCATATAAAAACAGCAGGATCGGAATATACCGGTGGCACAGGGGAGCATCGCGACATCAATTTCATAGACATAAAGGGGGAAGGAGTATATGCCGGAGATGCTGTGGCAGTATATAACACTGTGGAAGCCTGGTGGGGAGAAGGCGATGAGAAGATATATGTCGATGGTGAATCTTTCCCATCCAGTATCGGAACAGGCACAGAGGATTACTACGGGTATGCCTGGTGTCGTCCGGAATTATTCAGCCATCCCTTTATATCCCAGCCCAGCGGAAGTGGAAATTTTCATACCGGGCTGACAATAAATATGAGATACCGCGATCTGGATGCTATACCTTTCAGATCATCATTGAAATCAGATATAGAATTATGGCACTGGTTGCCTGCAGTAATCAATTATTCACTTACCTCTTACTGGTATGTAAAAACACCATACAGCATAAATATTAAACCTGATCAGGCAGTGTTGGAAATGACTCTGCCTCCAGGGAAAAAACGGTAGATATGCCCAGGAAACAACCCGGTAATTTATTATTGCCTACCGGCTAAATTCATCCACCCTTAAGGTTATTCTGTTCCATAAGTGATGTTACAGAACCATATCTCCACACCTTAAGCATTATCTTAAGAAAAAACAGGAACTGTGAAAGGAGGAAAAGAAGGAAGACCCCTCCTCCCTTTGCAGGAATATATGTTGGAAGAACTGAGAATACAAACCAACCGAACAGGGCCTGAACCAAAAGAATCACAAGCATAGCAGGCCAAGACAGGAAAAAAGTCCGGAACGTACGTCCGAATCCGAACCCAACTGCCCTGAAGCATGCATTATCCGCATGAACTGCCTGCCATGCTCTTGCGTAATCTGCCGCCAATAATATTACAGGAAGAAACAAAAGAAACAGAATAACCAGAACCCGTCCTGTTCTGAGCAATACTCCTTCTGTGGAAGCAGGTGATGAGCTTAACAGGGAAAGAGGAAGCAAAACAAGAAAAAATAAAACAGACAGTAAAACCAGACTCATTATTAAATTTATTACAAGGAAAGACCAGAAATGTTTAACTGCGTCACCAAGGAAATTCCTCATCCTGAAATTATTTTCGGATTTTTTCAGATTGTGAAAGAGCCCGCATGTATAAAAAGCATTTAGAAGGAACCATACGAGAATTGCGAATAAAAGCCCTCCGGAAATAAACGACATGATACTTTTCAGCACCGGACCCAAATCAGAAAAAACCTCCAGGCGTATACCATGTGAAAGACGCTCTGTGATCATACTGTTTGAGAATCCAGTCTTTAAAGCCCCTCTTAATGGTATCCCGATCATGCCTGATATTAGCAAAGAAGACAGCCATATAAGCAATACTGCTCTCCATAATTTTACGGATATGAGGGCTGAATATTTAAATGCAATGAGAATTTTCATATGAAGGTGCGTTAAAGTGAAATAATGTTCATGAAGAACTGGATAAAAGAGATTAGTTTATCAGTCATTCTTCGTTCAGGAATCCTGTCAGGTTCAAATGTTTTCGAATTATTAATGTAATTTACATCCATGGTGATCTTGTAATCCGGATCGATCTTTGCCCAGTCAACCTTAAATTTCCCGTTATAATCAAAATCTTTGGAACGACCTTTTCCGTCCCAGGTTTCTGTCACCTCATGACCATCAGAAAAATGAACAAGAACCTCTACGGGGAGCATGATATCCCCTATCCTCTCAAGCTGTACCGTTGAATTATATGTTGAATCCGAAAGATATGAAGATATGTGGCCACCCGCATCCTTCGCGAGACTGTCAGCAGATTCCCTCAGTGGTTTATTATTAATCAGTCCCGACACCCTGTAATCACAAATACCCGTCCCGAAGAGAGTCTGTGAGAAATACCAGTTCAGGTCGGGACCAAATTTATTGCCGTTAATACGGGCATTAACATCATTGACAACATCAATAAGATCCTGCCCGGAGGGATGTTTAAAAGCCCATCTTCTGTAATATTCCCTGAAAATCTCATTCATTGTTTCCTCTCCGGTTATACCGGAAAGAGTACTCAGTACCACAGCAGCTTTGGAATAGGACATCATATCATAGGTTCCGTGCGGGTATTGCCACGAATATGGCTTATTAGATGATACCTGCCTGCTTCCGGACCTGACATAATTAAGGCGTGTAAGCTCAGAGTCGGATATCTTCAACCATGGAAGGTTTAATACTCCCGACGATGCTCCGTAATAATGATCTACGATCCTGTTCTCCCAGTAGGTATTAACGCCTTCATCAAGCCAGGGTTCCTCAAACTCGTTACTCCCGAGTATTCCCATGAAATAAGCATGTCCGAACTCGTGTATGGTTACCATTTCAGGCATATGTATAAATGAAGGCATTCCTGCCGACGATTCTGATGTAAACATTGTAGTATATTCCATTCCGCCTGCTCCCGAACCCTGGGAAGGAGGGTCCACAATAGTAACATAGGGCCAGGGATACGGGCCTACATTTTCAGAGAAATATTCAAGAGCATTTTTAAGAGCCTGCATCTGCCTTTCAACCTGGTCTGCCCTGTCTCCCGGCAACAACAGGGATATAGTTACATTATTCCATTGATCGGTAAACACCGAATACCCGGGCCATGCGGTCCAGGCAAAATCAACAATATCCTCTGCCCTGTATTCAAGTGTTTTGCTTCCCGACCCGTCGTCAGTCTCTTTAATTAACATACCGCATGATCCCACAACAAAATTCTCAGGAAGGGTTATTCTGATATCATAGACACCGGGATCGGCGTAAAATTCCGATCTCGCATGAAACTGGTGGCAATTCCATCCGCCCGTAGTTGAATAACGCATTCCGGCAGGTTCATAAACACCAAACTTTGGAAACCATTGGGCGACAAAGAAAAAATCACCGCTATAGCCTGTGCGTATGATCCTTGAGGGCAATTTAGAAACAAAACTGATTTTTAGGAACACTGTATCCCCCGGTCCGGCAGGTTCAGGAAGATCCAGCTTGATTACTGTTTTATCATCTTTGTTCCCGTCATCAGGTGATATAAAATGCATCATCGGTAACATGTCCCTCCCATTTCTGTCAGTGAGACTTTCTATATCAATCCAGCCAGGATTTTTATCACCTGATCCAGGCGTATCTCCTAATTCCTTGTAGAAGGTCGTATTACCATCACGAAATGCATTAAGATAGAGATGCATTCTCACATTATCGACAACATCATCAGACTGGTTGACCCAATAGGTCGTCATTTTACAGTCTATCAAAGCCTTATCCGGATTAAGAGTTGCATCTATATCATACATTGTAGCCCTTGAGCTTTTAGGCGTCTTGAATATTACCTGAGCTTCTGCCACACAAAAAACAGAAGACAGGAAAGCCAGGATAAAAAGAGTTTTTTTCATTGGTTAACATTTTAAGTTCGCCATCCTGAATGAAAGGAATTTAAAATAGCCACACGTGTTTATATTCTCGCTGGCGATAAACTGAGAACCCGATTTTCCGGAAAGGAACTTCATTTTAAAGGTACATTAATCATTTCAGTAAGTTTGAAAATGAAAGCTGTTAATTTTATAAAAAAGTATTGTAAATTACAAAACCGGAAACAATCCGGTACCTGCAACTGAGTATTGTCTTAAAATTATGAACGAAAGATAACACAATGGATAAAGCCAGATCTTTTATTTCCAAGCTCTTATATAATAAATTTTTATGGCAGATAGTGGTTGCGTCGTTCCTGATAGGAATGGCAGCATTCTTTATTCGTCACGAGAACCTGGAATTGTCGAAGATAAGTGAACAGCTGTCATCTGGCAATAAGTGGTATGTTATGCTTGGCATCCTGCTTACATGCGTCTATATTGTATTCCAGGCAAGGATGTATATACACAGCTACCTGTCTATGGGGATAAGGATTCCCTTAAAGGTAGCTCTCCGACTTTTCTTAAAACGTAATTTCATAAGTGTATTTCTGCCTGCCGGGGGTTTTTCTTCACTTGCCTTCTTTACCTCCGAGGTAGAAAGTTATGGTGCCGGAAGATCACAGGTACACCTGGCTTCTGCTTTTTATGCATTTTTCAGCATTCTGTCTGTTGTTATAGTAGCTTTCCCCATTTTTGGCTTTGCTTTATTTACCTATAAGTTGCAGAAGGCCGAGATGTTGGGCTTTCTTTTTCTTCTTATCCTGATTGCGTTTTTTTTCGTACTCATCTTTTCCGTAATGAGGAAAGGGAGGGCATATAACTGGCTTTCAAAAATAAGACCTGTTGTGGCAGAGACACTAGATGAGATGATAAGTCAGAATGTAAACAGGAAACAATTATTGATTGCTCTTCTGTTTTCAGTGGGCATTGAGATACTGGGCATAATACATCTTTATGTTGCCATGCTTGCACTTGGTTTTAATCCTTCGTGGCAGGCAGCATTTATCGGATATATAGTTATGGTGCTTATACTGATAGCCTCCCCTTTCTTACGTGGACTGGGAGCTATTGAAGTTTCGCTGACATACATACTTGGACAGTTTGGTTTTCCCGTGATTGCGGCCGCTTCAATAACCCTGATGTACAGGTTTTTTGAATTCTGGTTGCCGCTTTTGGCCGGACTGGGAAGCTTTATCTCCCGGAAAAACAATGTCATGCTTCGAATACTTCCTCCACTGCTAATTTTTATAACCGGACTGGTTAATATCCTTTCATCCATCACCCCTGCAATACCTGTTCGTCTTAAGATGGTTTACGAGTTTTTCCCAAGAGCTCTGGTAAGTAACACAAATGAATTTGTTCTTGTTGCGGGATTACTTCTTATCATACTAAGTGTATTCCTTTTCCAGGGGTCAAAAAGAGCATGGTACATAGCATTATTCTTCACTCTTGCATCAGCAATCGGACACCTGATAAAGGGTGCTGACTGGGAGGAAGCTACGCTGGCTGTATTAGCCTCGGCTTCACTGTTTTATACACGTACGCACTATAAACTCAAGCCTCACCGAAGACTTACACGGATAAGCTATTTTGTGTTGCTCTACAGCTTTATTGCGGTATTTCTATACGGCATACTGGGATTATATTTCATGGACAGGCATCATTTTGGCATTGATTTCAGAATATGGACATCTGTAAAGATCATTTTCAGGATGTTTTTCCTGTTTGATGACAGCGGACTCACTCCTCTTACTTCCTTTGGCAGGCATTTTCTGTTTTCAATTTATTTCTTTGGTGGTGCAGTCATTACCTTTATCTTTTTCAGCATATTAAAGCCATATTTTACAAAACCATACAATACGGAGGAAGATATTAATCTTGCCAATGATCTTCTGAAAAAATATGGTAACTCTCCTCTTGATTTTTTTAAAACCTATCCCGATAAATTCGTGTATATAGCCAATGACAGGGACGGTTTTATTTCGTTCAAGATGACAAGATATTTTGCTTTTGTTCTTGAAAATCCTGTTTGCCGGAATGATGAATCGCTTGTCAGGCTGGTAACTGATTTTGATAAATTCTGTACAGAGAACGGCTTTGTAAGTGTTTACTACCGTATCCCGGAGCAATCGCTGCATCTGTACAGGGGAATGGGGAAAAAAAGCTTTCCCCTTGGTGAAGAAGCTGTAGTTGACCTATCAACCTTCTCTATGGAGGGTGGCAGGATGAAGACAACAAGGAGCGCCATCAACAGGCTTACCGGAGAAGGCCTGGATATAAAGGTATATGAACCGCCTGTTATGGAAGGTTTGCTTCAAAAGATAGAAATGGTTTCACACGACTGGCTTTCCTCTATGAAACAAAAAGAGATCGCCTTTACACAGGGCGTATTTGACAAAAGCATTTTGAAGGGGCAGACCATTATAACAGTAGAAGATAAAGAAGAAAGGGTATATGCATTCCTTAATATTATACCCGATTATGCTCCTGGAGAGGCAACCTACGACCTGATAAGGAAAGTGCAGGATGCCCCGAACGGAGTGCTTGACATGCTTATGGCCAAAACACTTCTGTATCTAAAGGAAAATGGATACAGATATGCTAATCTGGGTCTTGCGCCCTTATCCGGCATCGAAGGAGAAAATATAGCTGAGAAAACAGTACGTTATGCATATGAAAACTTAAGAGCATTCGGGCATTTTAAAGGTTTAAGGAAATATAAAGAGAAATTTTTTCCCCGGTGGGAGAAAAAATTTCTCGTTTATAGTTATGATTATCACCTTTTCCAGGTGCCAAATGCACTTAAGAGAGTGTCGGAAGGCAGGTAAAATATGAAGTAAGATTATTAATCCTTACTCATGTCCTTGGTCAGAGTAAGAGGTATCTCCCCTTCAAAGTATATTGCTTTACCAGACATTTTAGCCTCGTTCTCCACCTTGAGAAGAACTTTCACATCCTGATTCTCAACATAAACTGAAAAGATAAGGCTGTCAGCTGTGGCTTTTACATTTTCACCGGGTATCTTATAATCATCATAGCCTGAAAAGGACATTGATGCTTTAGGTTTGTCATTTTCAAAAACAACCGTGATAAGCCCGTTTGTATAGCCTTCCGGAGCATAGGGAGCATCGAATTTCCATGTACCGGCCGGACTATTTTTTTTGGCTTTATCCTGTGCATTAACAGCACACACAGCCATTAAAAGGATTGCAAGTAATGTTAGGGTTTTTCTTTTCATAATGAATGGGTTTAATTTATTCCAAATTTATAAATCTCTGTCTGAAAAACAACCACAATAATTGAATTCGCCCGGCTTTTCCTCTTAAGACATGTATTACCACAAAAACAAAAGGTACAAAGTTGATGATCAGGAGATAAAATAACAAAAGATCAGGCCAGCAACACCTTAAAACCCAAAAGGTTGAGAAAATTAGTGCCGGGGCAGAAAACTTTAAAAGCTCCCGGCCACAGCTTTTTCAGGTATATATCCTGTTGTTCCCTTACATGAATAATGAGCTCATCAAGTTCAGCTTTATTATCATCATTATGGTTGTAGCCCAGTGTATTTATCAATAGTGAAAGATCATTATAGCGTCCCAGGTTAGTTGTAATGGAATTTAGTTTTTTCTCCAGTGATTTGACTGATGCGGCATTAAGAGGCCTGAAGAAATAAAGCTGATAAAGAAAGTCCTTCGATCTCTTTCTAAATTCATGAATTGTAGTTTCCGAGGGCTGGTTTCTTGCTGCCAGGTAACTTGCAGAGGCTTTATCAAAGGAAGCACCCAGTTCCCTGATCAGTGCCTGCGGATCAAAGGTATTCATTGATCTGAACCTGATCCTGTAGGCTGTCTTATATAGTATTTCAGCCGCATCCGAAAGTTTTGCCTGTAATTCAGGTGATGGTTCGGCTGCAAAAGATCCATTTACCATCAGTGAGTTTATTTCATCAACACCAGTCAGGTGAACGAATAAATCTGTATAAGATTTTCTCAGTTCCTTAAGCACTTTTCGCTGTACAGAGTTATCTCTCAGGTCGCTCAACAGGCGCCCTGCGGTCCTAAGAGATTTAAGATCCCTTATGTTAAGGTCTTCTTCATCCTGTGAAGTAATAAGTTTAAGTACAGCACGCGATTTTTTAAGTAATACCCTGATATCATGAACAGCCTTCTCGTCCGGCACATCATACTTTTTTAGCAAAAGCTGTGTTTTCCTGAGGTAACCTGCCAGAACAGGTTTTATATCCTTTATTTTAACATAACCGGTTTCAGCCATAATGTAAATATCAAAATTACCCATTTTGCTAAAGTTAATCATTAAACAGATATTAATCAAGCAGATGCGTTAGGAGAATAAAATGTCCATTTACTTAAATACCTGTATTACTGCTCATTATCACAGATACGAACAATAAGGCTTTTGGATTAAATAATAACAATACCAAGTATGAGGAACATTAATGCAGATTTGTTTGTAATATATAAAACAAGATACCGGAATGCATCACATCAGGTATTCCTGTTATTAAAAGAAAAAGTTAAATTTGTTATCCATAACAAATTAAAAATGTCACGATGAGTAAAATAACAAAGGGTCAGAGAATTGGTATTCTCACCGCCGGAGGCGATTGCCCGGGATTAAATGCAGCTATCAGGGGTATCGGGAAAACAGCTATTGTAAAATATGATATGAAGCTTATGGGGATAAGCGACGGGTTCTCCGGGATGATAAACAAGGAATACAGGGAATTGACAGAAAATGATCTTTCGGGTATTCTGACTCTGGGTGGTACTATTCTTGGTACATCAAGAGAAAAGCCTTTTAAGGGTAGTAACAAGGGAAAGAGCGAGATCAGTAAGCCAATACTGATAAGAGAGCATTATGAGCAAATGGGGCTCGACTGCCTTGTATGCATTGGGGGAAACGGGACAATGAAGACAGCCAATCTCCTTTCCCAGGAAGGACTTAATGTTATTGGAATACCAAAAACAATAGATAATGATGTCTGGGGAACGGACCTGACTTTTGGTTTTGACTCTGCCGTAAACATTGCCACTGAAGCAATAGACAGGCTACATTCAACAGCCAACTCCCACAAGAGGATTATGATAATAGAACTTATGGGCCACAATGCAGGCTGGATAGCACTGTATTCAGGAATTGCAGGTGGTGGCGATGTGATTCTTATCCCGGAAATAGATTACAAGGAAGAAAAAATTGCAGAGTACCTGCTTAACCGTGTTGCAGGCAACAAACCCTATTCTATTGTTGTAGTGGCTGAAGGTATTCGTAATCCAATTAAGGACAGTTGTTCCGCTGCCCAGTCATTAAGCAGAAAAATACTTGAACTGACCGGTCTGGAAACCAGGGAGACTGTACTTGGTTATATCCAGAGAGGCGGAACACCCTCACCCATGGACAGGGTGCTTGCCACGAGATATGGAGCAGCAGCAGCAGACATGATTGCACAGAAAGATTACGGGAAAATGGTTGCCATCAAAGACAACAATATTGTCTCAGTTCCGCTTGCAGACGTATCAGGCAAGCTTAAATTAGTCGAGCACGACAACCCGATGGTAATCCAGGCAAAAAACATGGGAACCAGCTTTGGTATATAACTGTTTTACCTATTCCCTTCAGATATGAAAAGACTGATATTCATACGTCATGCTAAAGCTGAGGACCAGAGCTCCGCTATAAGCGATTTTGAAAGATCGCTTACAAAGAAGGGAAAAGTTATTGCTTCACTCATGGCTTCAAAACTGGAGGAAAAAGGGAACTACCTTGTCTTTTCCAGCCCGGCATTCAGGGCAATAGAAACAGCCATGATATTTAGCAAGGTCCGCGGACACGACACAGGTAAGATAATAATTAACGAGACCCTGTACCCGGGAACAGGTGTGAACGGGTTAAAGGGTATACTGAAGGATGCAGGAAATGATGTCGATACCATTATGATATTCGGGCATAATCCATCAATTTCTGATCTGCCTGATGCACTGAGCAAAAATGGATGTGGTACAATGCCCAAATGTGGAATAATATGTATTTCATTTAACATACAGACATGGTCAGAAATAAAGCAAAAAACCGGAAAAACGGAGTACTGTCTGATACCGGAAAAAGTACTTTAAATAAGACATATCTGCCAAAAGAGATAAGCTGGCTGTACTTCAACGAGAGAGTCCTTCAGGAAGCTGAAAACAAAGATGTACCGCTAATTGAGAGACTTAAGTTCCTGGGTATCTATTCAAACAACCTGGATGAATATTTCCGTGTAAGAGTAGCTACTCTGAAAAGACTTTCGCTATTCGGATCAAAATCAAAGGATATTCTTGGATACAGTCCTAAATCTGCTCTGAAAAGGATACAGGAATTAGTTATTTCACAGAATGAGAGATTTGAAAAAACCTATTCAGACATCATCCAGGATCTTGCCAAACATCATATCCATATAATAAATGAGAAAGAGCTCAACCAGGAACAGACAGAATTTGTACGTGAGTTCTTTCATACTGAAGTCCGGACCCGGCTCATGCCTTTTCTTATCGAGAAAAACTCGGATTTTCCCAACCTTACAGACGATGATATCTACCTGGCTATTTATCTTGTAAAAAAAGACACAAAAAAGAAAAGGTTTGCCTTGCTGGAAATACCAAACGGAGTGCTGCCCAGGTTTGTTGTATTACCTGAAAATGATAATGAGAAATATATAATGTTTCTTGACGACATCATCAGGTACGGGTTGAATGAAATATTTTTTATTTTCGATTTCGATGAGATTTATGCTTATACTATAAAGCTTACAAAGGATGCAGAACTTGAAATTGCAGATGATATATCTGAAAGTTATATAGATAAGCTTTCAAAGAGTCTGCAGCAACGGAAAAAAGGAACTCCGGTCCGCTTCATATACGACAGGACAATGCCTGATGAATTGCTTAACCTTTTAAAAAGGAAGCTTAACTTCGGACCCGACGATGTAGTAATCCCTGCCAACAGGTATCATAATTTTAAGGATTTCATGGGTTTTCCTTCACTGGAAAAGAAAAAACTGTACAGCCCTTCCTTACCGGCAATCCTTCACAAGGATATACCACCCGGGAAAAGCATATTATCAGCCATTAAGAAAAAAGACATTATGCTTTTCTTTCCATATCACCCTTTTGATCATTTTATCGACCTTTTGAGGGAGGCTTCCATTGATCCGTATGTCACATCAATACAGATTACCCTTTACAGGCTGGCACGTAACTCAAGCGTGATAAATGCCCTGCTGAATGCTGTAAGAAACGGAAAAACTGTAGTTACTGTTGTTGAACTTCAGGCGAGGTTCGATGAGGAAGCAAACATGCTGTGGGGAAACAAACTGCTTGATGAAGGCGTGAAAGTCATTTATGGTGTACCCGGATTAAAAGTACATTCAAAATTATGCCTTATCACAAGGGTAAAAAACGATATAACTCAAAGATATGCAGCAGTAGGTACCGGCAATTTTAATGAAGATACTGCAAAAGTATATACCGATCATCTCCTGCTTACTACAAATAAGAAAATTACAAATGAGGTATACAAAGCTTTTAATTTCTTCAGCGTTAATTACAAGAAAGATAATTTTTATCATCTTGTCCTGTCCCCTTTCTTCCTTCGAAATAAGCTTATATCACTAATAGAAAATGAGATAAAACATGCTGAGGAAGGTAAAAAAGCATTTATTTATCTTAAACTGAACAACCTGACAGATACGGAAATAATCCAGTACCTCTATAAGGCGAGCCAGGCCGGGGTTGATATAAAGATTATCATAAGAGGCATGTGTTCCATTATACCAGGAATCAAAAAGGTAAGTGAAAATATTGAAGCAATTGGGATAGTTGACAGGTTCCTCGAACATTCAAGATTCTTTATTTTCTGTAATAATGGTAATGAACAAGTATATATTTCATCAGCAGATCTTATGCCCCGAAATCTTGATCACCGCATTGAGGTTACCTGCCCTGTCTTTGACAAGACAATTAAATGTGAGATACACAGGGTTTTTGACATTCAATGGAATGATAATGTAAAAGCCAGGATAATTGATGAAAGTCAGTCCAATAAATTTGTTGAAAAGGGAAAAACGAAATACCGTTCCCAGGTAGAGGTATATGATTATATCAAAAAGCTAAATGAAAGACCAGCTGAGAAATAAGACGATCATACATCAATACCATTGATGTTCAAATGATTAAATTCAATTTCCTGAACATAGATAATCCCGGATTGTTATACTCATGACATGCAACACATAAAACTCATAATACTTGCAGCAGGTACTGTATTCATACTTTGGTTTTCATGGTTCCTGTCACTGAGATACCGGAGATACCATGGCATCTCCAGGTTCTTTGCCTTCGAGAGTGTTTTCATTCTCTTGCTGTTGAATTATAATAAGTGGTTTAATTCTCCGTTCACTCCTGTTCATATCATATCATGGATATGCCTTATAGTATCGGTTTATGCAGTCCTTGCAGGCTACCTTCTTCTTAAAAAAAGAGGTAACCCTACTGTAAATTTTGAAGACACGACAGTACTTGTTAAAACAGGTATCTACGGATACATACGTCATCCCCTGTATCTCTCGGTATTTCTGCTAGGTACAGGAATATTACTAAAGGATCCGGGGACAATTCAGATCATCCTGGGTCTTATTAATCTGGTAGCAATCTGCGTGACAGCCATCATTGAAGAAAAAGAAATGATTGCCCGGTTCGGGGATCCTTACCGTCTTTATATGAAAGAGACCAGGATGTTCATTCCCTACCTGCTGTAACCAGTCGTACAAAATCCCGGCCTCCCCCGACAGGTATTAAAAATACCCTGTATAACTTTTAAGAACATTAAGGCTTTTAGCTGTATCATTTTGTATTCAGCCATGCCAGTATACGATCACAATCCGGAGGATCCTTTGAATACACGACATCCACAAGTTTGCCGTCAGGATCAATCAGGTATTTCTGGAAATTCCACTTTACATCCGAATCCATGACACCGTTCTCCTTCTTTTCAGTAAGCCATTTATATACTGGCGCCATATCAGATCCCTTTACAGATATCTTTGCCATCATGGGAAATGTAATACCATAATTATCAGTACAAAACTTCCTTATCTCGGCTGCAGTACCCGGTTCCTGGTTTGCAAAATTATTTGCAGGGAATCCCACTATCACCAGTTCGTCTCCATATTTTTTATAAAGATCTTCCAGACCTTTGTATTGTGGAGTGAAACCACATTTTGAAGCAGTATTGACAATCATTACCTTCTTACCTTTAAGAGTACTGAAGTCAAATTCACCGCCGTCGAGGGATCTGACTTTAAAACTATAGAAACTGTTTGATTGGGCCAATCCGGCCATAGAGAATGCAAGCATAAAAAACATCAGACTTAATTTATTTGTTTTCATGATAATAATTAATTTTGAGAGTGAGCGTTGTTAATGTAATGGTATTTGCTTAATAACTGATTATAACGAAATTATAACAAGCAGAGGGATATATATGTTCAGGAAGACCTGGAAACAGATAAAAATACTAATAGTACTGCTACTCATCATCTTTTTCTTCCCCCGTTCATTTCTGCCTCGGCCTGCATTCAGCCACCAGGCAGATGAATTCAGCACTTACGTTAAACAGAATGAAAGTGAACTCAGACTTGCTGAATACAAAGATGATGATAAGGCATTGAGACTAAAGCTGGCTCAGCTTGAAGTAATTAACAAGAGCCGAAGGAAGCATAATGCACCAGTTTTAAAGCTCGATATTCTTGCATCAAGAGTGGCAAATAAAATATGCCGTGAGGCTGCCCTGAACAAGTTTATTGGTCATTGGGATCTTGAAGGGGAAACACCTTATATGAGATATGCTTTTGCAGGAGGATATGATCATGTAATGGAGAATGCCTATGGTGAGTGGTCATCTGACAATTATCCAGCTACTTATCAGAACATAAGTTCCATGATGGAGGAAGGCCATCAGTCTTTTATGAATGAAAAAGCACCACGCGACGGTCATAAGAAAAATATTTTGAACAAAGCCCACAACTATGTTGGCATTGGTTACTGCATTGCCGGAAACCAGTTCAGGTATTACGAAGAATTCATAGACAGGTATTTCACATTCTCCAATATTCCTGATAAAACAGAAACCGGAGTAACATCGGAAATAACTCTTGAGACAGACGGAACAATGTACCCGAATTTTCTTATTGTGTATTACGAGAAATTTCCAAAGCCTCTGAAACCAGCGACAATAACAGGAAGGGGAAGCTACGATGATTATACAAAAGACGTATTTAAAACTTTTGCACCATGGGAACTCACAGGTTATAAAAAGGGCTTATCATATACAATTCCACTTACATTCACTAAAGAGGGACTCTATTATATTCAGACCTATATTGACAAGAAGGAGTATTCGCATCCGGTAACTTTCAGTACGGAAGGGAAAACTCCTTATACAGGCATAGTAATAAAGGCAATAAAAGGGAAAGAGTGATTACTTTATAAGTTCATTTGTAGTATTAATATCCATCACAACCGGGAATGACATTCCCTGGTCAGTTATTTCCACTGTACCATTCATCTGTGATTTTACCACCTCTTTAATATAATAACCTTTATCCACGGCAAAATAAAGGGTTCTTTCGCCGGTAAGTGTTCCGCTACTTGTTACTTCCATGCCCTGTGACTGGTTTGTAATTTTCATCGTACCTTTCATACTTGCGGTTATTTTGGCACACTTTATTCCATCGAGGTCCTCATAACCTTCAAATTTACATTCCGATTCAACAGGCATCCATCGCGACGTAGTCTCATTCTTAATACTTGAAGTGTCGTGTGTTACCCATGTATCTCCTACACTTACCGGATTATCGGGCAATACCGGGAAGAAATCGGAAAAAGTCTGAGAAGCATCACTGTCACCGCTACCGGGTATTGTTATTGGTATTTCAGCCGCCCCTGAGAGGTCGATTGTTTTTCCATCAGGTGCAATAGTAATCTTAAATGACTTACCGGTTACCTCAGTAAAAGGACCTCCGTAAACGCCCTGTGGAGAGTCTATATTCTGGGCCATTGAATCTATTTTTATCTCAAGCACCAGGTTACCGTTGTTTGTTCCTGCCGAGTTTATACTGCAACCGGTATATGTGGAAATATTAACAAGCATCGACTGGCCGTTAATATCCATATCCTGAACAATCTTTCCTTCTGCACGGTATTTAAGGGGTACATCAGAAGGATAATTATAAACCATCTTTATTGTTCCTTCAGGAGACTGGGCATAACAATCCTGATTCAAACCAGGAGCAATAATCAGCAATGCAAGAGTTACTGCCGAGGCAAAAACTGCTTTGAAAGAAAAAAATTTAGTCATGTGATTGTGTTTTTAAACTTCCAGATATCAATAATTTGCAAAAACCAAATATCGGAAATGGCAAACATATAGTCAATACAGGATGAATGAAATTTTCAATTTATTTTACATGTCGCTATGATATTAAAAAAACTCGTTATATTTTTGCGACTCTTTTCAGGCCTGCAATAAGGTTACGAAGGACAGAGCGGGGTGTAGCGCAGTCCGGTTAGCGCATCTGGTTTGGGACCAGAGGGTCGCAGGTTCGAATCCTGCCACCCCGACAAAAGAAAAAGCCTGGCACGAAAGTGCCGGGTTTTGTTTTTTCCTGGCGAAGAAAGCCCGCTTTCTGAAGCATAGGGAAAAACAAAGCCCGTAGCCATGCGCAGCATGGCCGGCTTTTTCTTTTGATCAGCTTCCCCCAAGGATCATGAGCGAACGAAGCGAGCGAGTAATCCTGCCATGGGAAGAGGATAAAGGTGAAAAAGAGAAAGAGAATCCATTCTGCATCCGATGGCCGGCTTTTTCTTTTGATCAGCTTCCCCCAAGGATCACGAGCGAACGAAGCGAGCGAGTAATCCTGTGGTAGGACACAAAACACTCGAAACAGGGAGGAAAAATTGAATAAAACCCACTCTTTATATGGAAAAAGCTTTCTGCTTGCGCTATCCCTTAACAAATTAAGAATGCATATTTATTTACCTTGTAAATGAGATTTCCCCGGCTAAAAACTCTCCATAACCTTCATGGATAGTCTTAAAAATCATTTTTGTTGTGGTGAGTGAAACCAAGGCGACTTTCGAGAATCCAAAGATATGTGACCCGGCATAAGAACTATATGAAGGATAATGCGCATCAAAATAGAACTGAAGGTTCTTATCAGTCTGGGTAATTATATTAACAACTCCGTCTTCCACAGGTTCAGTACGGTACATATAAATCTGATAATCAAGATTTTCATTGATTACCAACCTGTCATAGGGTAATTTTTTCATGATTGTAATTCCTGAACTGTCATAAGATATGTATTCAAGATCCCAGGACCCGGTAATCAAACCGTACTCAGAAATAAAAGACGAATCTTCCTTCTTGCAGGAAATAAGGAATATAACCAAAAAGAGAAACTGAAGTATTTTTTTCATAGTAGCAGGTTTCAGATATACAGACTATTACAAAAATTGTACCGGATTATTATTTTTTTCAAACAATCCACATAAACTCCAGATCATTAATCTTCTTTGTTAGTCAATATTTTCGGTGAGGCTCTCTGAGCAACAAAAAACATTGTCAATAATATTTCTCAACTCCTCCATATCCCGAAATAATCTTGTTTTCCCTTGTTTTAACAATAAAGTTATTCAGTCTCCTCTCAAATTCCCCGGGACGGTCCCTTGCCCCGTCAATATAAGCTATTCTGATCCGTTTATACGGCCCGGAGAAAAGCTGGTAGTTCTTCCAGGCTGTTTTATCCATTTTTATTCTATTGATGATGTCAGGTGGAAATTTAAAAGGTTCAGCCAGTAACTTTTTTATATCCTTTTCAAGTTTCGGGTGGATCATATTATTTGCCATGAGCCACTTAAGTCTTTCTTTGTTTGGCTGGGAGTACGCACTTTTTGCTCTCCTCGGGGTAAAGCGCTGTATCCTGTGTTCCGGATCCAGAGTTTTTGCAGTGCTGTCAATCCATCCGAAACAAAGGGCTTCTTCAACCGCGTCATTATATGATACAGCTTCTTCAGGAGAAGACTTTCGGGGAAAGATAAACCATATTTCCTTTTCTGTTTCGAAATTTTGAGACAGCCAGGCTCTCCATTCATTCCTTGTCTTAAAATATTTTGCGGTATATTCAGTATTCATACATCTGAACTGATGGTCTGAATGAAATAGTCTTCCAGGTTTTCATGTTTCATTCTGTTACTAATTCCTAAAGCATTTTGTTTATAATAATCTGTCCGGTACAACTTTAGCAGAAGTGACTCGAATTTTTTATAAGAGAACTTTTTAATACTTATACCTGAAGGTCCGATATTTTTTTCTGCAATGAGATCATTCCAGATATGCTGGTCAAGAATATGAGGAATTATCAAATTTGCACATCCGCACTTAATGGCTGTATGCACAGTTCCTGAACCTCCATGGTGGACAACTGCATAGATCCTTGGGAATATCCAGGAATACGGAATCTGGTCTGTGAAAAAAACATGACCGGGAAACTGATCCGGTTTAACCAGTCCGCCCGACGCAGTATTAATAATAGCCGGTATTTTATGTTTTGAGAGTATATCCAGAATAATCTGAGTTTTGTGAATTGGCTCGGGATTTGTCATACTTCCAAATGTAATAAAGACTATCCTATCATTATTCTGAATAAAAGAAATCAATTCCTTGGGAGGAGTCCATTCCGATGCCATTTCCCTTTCGTGATATCCGACTATATGAACATTGTTTCCCCGTCCGACTGAACAAATTCATTCGGGGGTTCAGTCGGGCGGGTTTCACGGTTAATTTTACTTTTGAGACACACTCTTTCATTTCAAATATGGCCTGCAGAGTTTTTACCGGCAATAGTTATTAAAAGTTTATACGGTTGTGTCTTTGACCGTATTCTTTCAGAACTCCTTTATTTTTATTATATTGGTAGAAAACGATCGAAAATTCATAAAACCCGATAATGAGATTAATCATAATATCTAACCGTTTACCCGTAAAAGCAGAAAAAGAGGGTGATACCATGGTGTTTTCACGCAGTGAAGGAGGCCTTGCCACAGGTCTTGGATCACTCCGGACATCAGCAGAGAAGCACTGGATAGGATGGCCCGGACTTCATCCTGAAAACGAAAAGGAAAGGGATCATATAGTCCGGACCCTTGCTGATGATGATTTTCATCCTGTTTTCCTGTCGCCCGATCAGATAGAGAATTTTTACGAAGGTTACAGCAACAGTGTCATATGGCCTCTGTGCCACTATTTTTATACATACATTGAATATGAAAGCAAGTACTGGGAAGCATATAAAGAGGTAAACATGATGTTTTGCAACGAGGCACTGAAGATAATTGAGCCCGGCGATACCGTCTGGATACAGGACTACCAGCTGATGCTTCTTCCCGGTTTCCTTCGCGAGAAAATTCCTGATATAAGTATCGGGTATTTTCACCATATACCATTTCCTTCGTACGAATTGTTCAGGGTACTTGCTGAACGTGCTGAGATACTTGAAGGTTTAATGGGGGCCGACTTAATAGGGTTTCATACTCATGACTATATGCGACACTTTATAAGTGCAGCTTACAGGGTACTTGGGCTTGATTGTGTCCTCGATGAGATAAATTACAACAACCGGATAGTGCATGTGGATACCTTTCCCATGGGAATTAATTTCTCACTTCATTATAATGCCATACAGGATAACAGAATAAAAAACAAGGTTACATTATTCAAAAAGCAGTTTGGTGACCAGAAACTGATATTATCTGTCGACAGGCTGGACTACAGCAAAGGGATTCTGCACCGCCTTACCGGGTTCGAACAGTTGCTCGAGAACCACCCGGAATTCAGAGAAAAGGTATCACTTGTTATGGTTGTGGTACCTTCAAGAGACTCCGTTGAAAAATATGCCAGTTTAAAAACAAAGACAGATGAAACAATAGGGGCAATCAATGGCAAATATTCATCTATGAACTGGATACCCGTCTATTATTTCTACCATGCTTTCCCTTTCGAAGAATTAATGGCACTCTACTATGACGCCGACATAGCCCTTGTAACTCCTTTACGTGATGGTATGAACCTTGTTGCAAAGGAATATGTTGCTGTTAAACGCGATTCCCCTGGCATCCTGATACTGAGTGAAATGACAGGTGCCGCTGTTGAACTTACCGATGCAATTATTATTAACCCTAATAACATTGGTGAAATTGAAAGTGCCATCATACAGGCACTTACAATGCCCGAGGAAGAACAGGCTGAGAGGATGAAGAAGATGCTTGGAATAGTTTCGGTACAAACAGTTGAGAAATGG
The DNA here is from genome assembly GCA_046706305.1 of Bacteroidales bacterium. Taxonomy (GTDB): domain Bacteria; phylum Bacteroidota; class Bacteroidia; order Bacteroidales; family VadinHA17; genus LD21. The sequence goes on along the minus strand of JBJKPQ010000119.1, from coordinate 36,345 downwards.
GCCACAGATTTTGTAAGGGAACTGGATGATATAAAAGAAAAGAGCATAAGACTGCTTGACAAAAAACTAAACAAAGAAAAACTACAGCATGTTAAGGACCTTTACCTTCGGTCGAAGAACCGGTTATTGGTACTTGATTATGACGGTACTCTGGTAAGGATAAATAAAAATCCGGCTGCAGCAGTCCCGGGGAAAAGGCTTATCAATGTCCTCCAGGAGTTACATTCTGATGAATCAAACACGATTGTAATAAATAGCGGAAGAGACCCGGAGACTCTTGACAAATGGCTTGGTAAACTGAAAATACTCCTTGCTGCCGAACATGGTGCTTTTTATAAAGAAAAAGGTGTCTGGCATGAAAACTCCGATGAACCACCTGTTATAAGTCCGGAGATAATAGACATATTAAACTATATTACAAGCAAAACTCCCGGCTCTGTTATTGAGAATAAGAAAAGATCTGTTGTGTGGCACTACAGGAATTGTGATGCATGGCTGGCCAACCTTCGTGAAAAACAATTGATTGATGCCCTTATGCTGCCATGCTCGCGTGAAAACCTCCAGATCATGAAAGGTAATAAGGTTGTTGAGATAAAAGCCATGGGTGTCAATAAAGGTATTGAAGTCATACGATTAATTGCCAATAACAATTTTGATTTTATCCTTGCTGTCGGTGATGATGTGACAGACGAGGACATGTTCCACTCGTTGCCTGAAAACGCCATTACAATCAAAGTCGGATCATATTCTGATTCCGCAAGATACAGTATTGAATCTCCCTGTCAGACTGTTGAATTGCTTGAACATCTGGTACATGGATAAAGCGCAGGTAACCGCAGAATTTACGGTGCCTTGCGCTTCACAATGTATAATCCTGAACGATTATATCGTTTTATTTACCATGTTTAAGTTCATTTAATACCTTAAAAACCGCCACCTCAATCACTTCCTTCTTGCCTGTTTTATTCAGCAACGGTAAAAGGGTTTTTACAGGAGAATCTTCGGGAAGTTGATTTTCCCTGAATAATTCAAAAAAGATATGGTGTGCTGAAGAGAGCACAAACACAGAATCGGCTTTTTCCATAAGCAATTCAAGAACGGGTATGACAGAGCGGCTCCCTATATTAATCAGCCCTTCTTCAGCCAGCCAGCTTAGGTCACGTTCCTCTGACTCGATATATTCGAGGAATACCGGTATAAGAGAATGAGAACTGATCTCGCTGAGACCTTTCATTGCCTCCCATCTCAGGAAAGGTTTTTTATGATTAAGTAACTTAAGAAAATGGGGTATGGTTTTTTCACCGCTCCTTACAAGTTCTTTCCTTATTTTTTCTCTCTCCATGCCACTTACAAGTTCAAGCTTCTGTATAAATTGTTCAAGCTCAGCTTCTGATTTTTCGTCTTTCATGATTTTTATCTACTTATATTAATTATACGTTTACAGATCTTTTTATTACAGATATAAACCGTCTGTGAGCCTTATTACCCAGATAAAGCCTGTGCCGGTACATCATCTGTTTTACAAGGTCCTCGATGAATATCCAAACTATGCAATATCCCCAGATGAACAGTACTTCCGTGAAACTTAACGGGGTTATCAGGCCAAAGGGATATAACACAAACAAGGTAGCTATAATTTTCGTCACAACGGCCGACCAGAGTAAAATAGGTGCCGGATATGGCTTTTTATAAAAGGGACCCCTCGTACGTGTAACAAACAGCGTAAGATGGCCTGCAACGGCAAGCTTCAGGAAAACAAGAGTCTGGATATGCTTAATATCCATGTGTAAATATTCTTTGGCTATCAATAATATTCCAAATGTTTCTGCAACACCAATCAGTCCGAGAACGGTGGAGATACTCAGTATCTTTGACATTTCCCACTTGTTTGGTTTTTTACTCAGGAATGTATTATCATATGCAATGGCCATAATAGGAACATCATTGAAAAAAGCCAGAAGTATTATCATCAGTGCAGTTATTGGATAGAAATTGTAAATAGACATAGCCAGAACTACAAAGAACATAATGCGTATAGTTTCAATTATTCTGTACATAGCATAGCTGTTCATCCTTTCGAATATCTTCCTTGCTTCTGCAACAGCTTTAATAATAACAGACAGCCCGGGCATTGTAAGTATGAGGTCGGCGGCGGCCCTTGCTGCATCTGTAGCCCCGCTTACAGCAATCCCTATGTCAGCCTGTTTGAGTGCAGGGGCATCATTCACACCGTCTCCGGTCATGCCTGTTATATGATTTGCTGCCTGTAACGCCCTGACGATCCCGTATTTATGTTCGGGGAACACCTCCGCAAATCCATCAGCTGCCTCAACCTGTTTTTCAAGTTGTCTTCCGGGATGCTTTATATCAGCGTCGCTGGTAAATATATTATTAACACGGTGTATATTGCGACCCAACCCCAATTTACCGGAAATCTCAGAAGCTATTGCCACATTATCACCGGTTACCATTTTTACCTTAATACCATATTCTTTAGCTTCCTTAATAGTCTCTGCAGAATCTTCGCGAGGCGGATCAAACAGGGTGAGTATTCCTAAAAACTCATAGTCTCCTTTGGTTTCCTTTTTAGCAACAGCCAGAGTTTTATATCCCCTTGATGCATATTCGCTGACTTTTTCGTCAATGGCTTTGAGGTCTCCTTCTTTAAGTTTGCACAGACCCTCGATCACCTGCGTGGCTCCTTTGGTTACAAAGAATTCGTTACCATCCTGCTCAATAATTGCTTCGGTACGTTTCCGTACAGGATCGAAAGGAATAAATTTCTTTAATTTAAATGAATTTATCACATCCGGATCCTTTAATCCGGCAAGAACTGTGGCATCTATAGCATCGTGCGTATCTGTTTCTGATGCAAGTGCTGCATATTTTATAAGCTCCTGTTCATCCCTGATATTATACAGAACAGATTCTCCCAGTGTTATCTTATTCTGAGTCAGTGTACCTGTCTTGTCCGAACATAATATATCCATACCTGCAGCTTCTTCAATAACCTCAAGACGAGAGACTATCACTTTGTTTTTTGACAATTTCAGGGCACCAACAGCCATTGTTACAGACAATACTGCTGGCATAGCCACGGGTATTGAAGCGACTGTGAGTATAAGTGCGAACTGGACAAGGGTAAGTATATTATCTCCCCTCAGAAGTTGTACAAAGAACATTACAGCAACAAGACCTATACTAAGATAAATCAGGTAATCGCCAATGTTGATGACTGCCTTCTGGAAATGTGAAGTGGCTCCCGCATCGGATACCAACCCTGCTGTTTTTCCAAAGTATGACTTATCTCCTGTTGCGGTAACGATTCCCGTCATCTCGCCCTGTTTGACAATAGTGCCGGAATAACAGATATCATTTGCCGATTTATTTACAGGCAAGGATTCACCAGTAATTGCTGATTGATCTATACTGACAAAATCGCCTTCCAGCAGCTTGATATCAGCTGGTATTATATCTCCGAATCGAACTTTGATTACATCACCCGGTACTATATCAGTGGCAGCAACCTCCTTCCACCTGTCATCTCTTTTAACAAGTGCTTTAAGTGCCAGCTGGGCTTTTAAAGCATCAAGGGCATTTGACGCCTTAAGTTCCTGCCAGAAACCAAGAAGGGCATTAAACAAAAGCAGTGCGGTGATAATATAAAAGTCGGAAATATGTTTTACAATAAGAGACAGAACAGCCGCAATCTCAATCATCCAGGGGATAGGCCCCCAGAAATATGATAAAAGACTCAGAAACTTGCTTTTCCTGTGCTCAGGAAGCTTGTTGTAACCAATTTTTTTTAACCTGGCATCCGCTTCATTCTGGCTGAGTCCGCTTTCTGAAGAATCAAGCTTTTTAAACAAATCAGAATTGCTTGTTTTTCCGGCTTCTTCAATGTCGATATAATCCATAAATTATTTTTTTATGTTAAGAACATTTTCATGAAATTTCAACAAAGCTTAAAGTTAATAGTTCAGATTTAGTTTAACAAAAAAGAGACTTCACGGAATCCCATAATTCAGGATCCCATTACAAAAGATCAACAAAAATGAATAAGGGTAATTACCAGTGCCTCATGGTAATCACTGATACTGACGGCCTGTTTATTCAGTCTGTTCGCCTGAATTTAATAACTTCTGGGTCAACAGGTCGGTATAGACCACCAGGACTGCACCGGATGAAAGCTTTAACTCCGTCATACTGTTACCCTTTACCCAGTAATAGTCTTTATAATTGCTGTATTCGGTAATTTTTGTATTACTGCTCAGGTAATCATCGCCGTTCTGCTTTTTATAAAGATCCAGAAGGCTCAGTTCAAGTACCGGAGGATAGGATATTGATGGATTGTCTGATTGCACATTCAGAATCAATTGATAAAGTTTATCCCTGTAATATTTTTCGGATAAAACTGCCCTGGCCGTTACGACAGAGTTGCCGGGACCACTGAATGAAAAAGTGTATTCGTATTGTCCGGATGCATTGATACTAAGTTCCTTTTTGTCAACAAGTACATTCAGGTCGTCATTGACCGTCTTTAAAGGATCACCAAGGCATAAACCCAGGAATACTGTATCGTGACTAATACCGGATTTTAGTCCTGCATTTATTTTCTTATCAAGCAGTTTTTGTTGAAGGTTCCTGTTATTCCCGACACAGGCTGAAAGCACAACAATGCATGACAGAAGGATTAATACTTTTTTCATATTAAGAAGAGTAATATAGTTATTAAGGCAGTCTGCTAAAAATTAAGATACAAAACTTAGTTCAGTATCCGCATTAGTAACAAATTTACAAAATCGGGGCAATTACATGATTAAAATTACCTGCGAAAACATGTAAACATTTTCCTGTCTGCCTTGGCACAATATCCCTGTCTTAATGTCCGGGAATTGTTTCCGGGAAGATTTACCCCCGGCAACATACAAAGTCAAGCCGGATATTATTTCTCTTCCGGAAATCGTCCCAGCAGTTGCCTTTCTACCATCCAGCCCGGATATTCCTTAACCAGTCTGCTCATTTCATCAAGTTCATGTACTTCATCCGGAGTCAGTTCAAGCCTTGTACTGGCAATATTATCCTCAAGTTGCTCTTCATTCCTGGCTCCTATTATAACACTGGTTACAGAGGGTCTGTTCTTCACCCATGCAAGAGCCACTCTTGCCGGAGATGCATCGTGATGTTCTCCTATACGGGACATCAGTTCTACCAGGTCGTATGCTTTCTCCTTATCAATTGGTGGAAAATCAAAATTCACTCTCCTGCTGTTTCCTGTCGTATCCTTATCCCTTCTGAATTTACCTGAAAGAAAGCCTCCTGCCAGCGGGCTCCAGGGCATAATCCCAATTCCTTCATTCGCGCACATAGGTACAAGTTCTCTTTCGATATCACGTGCAGCAATGCTGTAAAAGTTCTGAGATGCAACAAATTTAGACCATCCGAACCTTTCAGATATCCCGTTTGCTTTTGTTACCATCCAGGCAGGGTGGTTACTTACGCCAATATACCTTACCTTCCCTGACCTGACTACATCTTCCAGGGCCCTCATAGTCTCTTCAAGCGGAGTAACCGGGTCAACACCATGTATATAAAGAAGGTCTATATGAGACAGGTCAAGCCTCTTCAGGCTGTCATCAACGGAATCGAGAATATGCAGACGTGATAGGCCTACCTGGTTGGCTCCCTCTCCCATCCTGATGCGTACCTTAGTGGCTATAAAGACTTCCTGATGCGAAATTCCAAGCGTTTTCAAAGATTTACCGAGAAGTATCTCAGCAAGTCCTTCCGAATAAGCATTAGCAGTATCGAAGAAGTTTATACCGCTGTCAACAGCTTTTTTTACAAGTTTTGTAGCTTCCTCTTCAGGTAACTGCCCTATGGCCTTCCAGTAACCTTTTCCACCAAAAGTCATCGTGCCAAAACAAAGTTCTGAGACAAGCACACCTGTTTTTCCTAATTGTCTGTATTTCATTACTGTTACAATTTAATATTTTTTATAAGATATATCAGCAAACACAAATATTCTTTTATGCAAGAAAAGTTGAAGTACACTTTCCTTATTGCTGGAAATTAAACACATTAATTTGCTGAATTGTTCGTATCATCCATTTTTATTATCCGGTAAAAAGCCCGGTAATAATATTTCGTAGCGGATAACATCATTATCCGGAAAGAACTTTCTTCTTATGTTGATAGGTCAGTGTTATAACGACTAAGACCAAAAGTTTCCTCAAATGATTTTACAAACTTCATATAGAAAGTTGAATAGTCATAACTGTCGAAATATACTGAAGTCTCAGTTGTGCTTGATGGAATATCCTCGAATGACATTTCATTTTTTGTATCTGATTTTTCAGGCAGAGCCATATCTACTCTTTCTCCGTTGATCCTGTTATAAAAATGCCATCTCTTATTCTTATATGTTTTCAATATCTCTGCACCGAAAACATCATGAAGAAGTGTAGATATCTCGCTATCGCAGTCTTCTATTGTTTTCTCCACTGCATTACCCGACAAACAGTCGGACAAGAGACAACTTTTTATTACTTCCTGTATTTTATTTTTATATAACATTTTACCCAGTTTTTAATTATAACCATAAATTCCTTTACATACTAAGACAGCAACTTACTGTCCGCTTTTCAGTCACACTCATTTCATATACAAGTTACAAGTTTTCTCCCTGATTTGTGTTAATTTTTTTTATTATTATGTTATTGTTATCCTAAAAGTTAGCATGTAAAAAAGCTTCATTTTAGCATTATATATGGTTAAATAAATAAAACAATTTCACAACCTGATTCGTTCAAAATATACTGTAATAAAATGTTTATTTCCCCCTTTTGATAACATCAGCACCATGTCATCAGCGCCTGATAACTATGAAGCTGCTGCGCTTAATACCGTTCTCCATACGAAGGGTATAGTAATATGTATCGGAAGGTAAATCTTTGCCCTTATTATCCACTCCGTTCCAGGAATTATCATAGTTGTTGTCTTCAAAAACTTTCAATCCCCTTCTGTCGAATATCACCAGGTAAATGCGGCCTTCATTTGTTTTTCTCTTAATTACCAGGTAATCATTAATACCATCCATATTGGGTGTTATCAGACTGGGAACACTTAGATCATTAACATATATATGTACAGTGTCAAAGGATAAGGGGCACACTCCGTCGGATACAGTCCATAAAAAGACATTATCACCTTCCGACAGATTAGTAACTTTGGTCCCTGCACCGGAAGGGTCCTCAAAAAAAGCGGTACCAGAAAGTACCGACCATTCCCCGGTAATATCGTCATTAACAATTGCATTAAGTGTGGTTTGAAATGAGTAATCAAGTTCCTGATCGCTTCCCGCATCAGCCAAAGGATTCTCTTTTACAACCACATCAACAGGTTTAACAGAAAAGAACATGTATTCATTGGTCCCTTTGATATAATAATGTCCTGCAGGTACATTTTCGGGATTTAACAGGATTTTTGTAGCAGAACTATCATGCCAATAGCTATAAATAAGGCCGGGAGTCGATCCATAAGTTATTTCCGGGGCAGTAATATCTGCCGTTTGGGGAAAACATACAGGATGAGGATGCGAAATTTTAACAAGAGGTGTGTCAGCAAGAGGGATTTGAAATTTTCCGGATATATCGGATATACAACCTGCATAATTTACAACAACATACAAATATTCACCTGCAGGAATGCCTTCTAAACTTATATTGGAACCGGTACCGGCGTATTTTATACTGTCGGGAAGACGTATAAGAACCCATGATCCAAAAGATGGAAGGTTCGCCAGACTAACCGCACCGTCCTTTACGGGATACTTCGGTAAGATTACTTCCGAAATTACCGGAGGCCCGGGTGTCGGGGGCTGTGGAGGCATGGTAAATGAAGATGAAGGAGATGAAGTACAGCCACTGTCATTAGTTACAGTAAAGTAATAAATGCCTGCCGGTATTTTCTCAATAAGAGCCGTGATGCCCGTACCTTTTGATTCCACTGTTCCCGGGTGACGTGTGACAGTCCATGCACCTGAAGCCGGAAGGTTAGAAAGCTGTATGGCTCCGGTTGCTTCTTCACATGAAGGGGAAATAATACTGCCAAGGAATGGCACATCTGGTATATTGGCCGGATCAGCACACTGTCCTCTTAGTATTAAAGGAGAGATAAACAATGCCAGTAGGGCCAAATTGACTCTCAACGGATTATTTAGTCTTCTCCTGAAATTATTTCCATTTCTGAGAACGGTTTCCATGAAGAATGTATAAAACAGGATCCTTTAAAAACCAGGGGTTACCAAACCTGTCAACCAATCAACATCCTGAACCTGAAAATGGCTCTGTCAGAATAAGATACGCTTATGGCCGGTTTTACCTGAACCTTCTAAAACATTTTATTCCAAACCGGCATGTAGCGACATATAGCAATGCACTATAGCTAAATTACGAAATAATTTATAATCAAGCTAATGAGAAGGGTTTAATTTGGTAATACGTGATGCTAAACAGCAGTTCTAAAATTATTATTGATTGCCTTACCTGTTTTAAAATCTGATGTTTCATGAAAAACAAGAGCAGGAAAATTTTCTCTTGCCAAATTCAGGATCCATTCACTTTCGGCGAAAAATACCGGATTATCATCTTTATCATAGGCGACCGCCTGGTGCTTCCTCTTCACAAATTCCTCAAGATCTTTTTTGTTTTCCGTTGTTATCCAGCAAGCTTTTACATAGGGCAGGTTATTAAAACTGCATTTTGCACCGTATTCATTCTCCAGTCTGAATTTTATAACTTCGTACTGGAGTTCTCCCACGGTACCTATGATTTTCCTGTTGCCCGGTTGCTGAATGAAGAGTTGTGCAACCCCTTCATCAGTCATCTGCCTTACACCTTTATCGAGCTGTTTTGTTTTCATGGGATCGAGGTTAACCACTTCCCGCAGTATCTCAGGGCTAAAACTGGGAACCCCTCTGAAAAATAATTGTTCACCTTCTGTCATGGTATCTCCTATCTTAAAGTTTCCACTGTCGTAAAGACCGACAACATCCCCCGGAAATGCTTCATCGACTATGCTCTTTGCATTTGCCATAAAGCTTGTCGGAGAGGAAAAACGCATCTTCTTACCTGTTCGTGTATTAAGGTAAAACCTGTTTCTTTCAAAACGACCGGAAGTAATTCTCATAAATGCTATCCTGTCGTGATGTTTGGGATCAAGATTAGCATGTATTTTAAAAATGAAGCCGGTAAGCTGTTCTTCCCATGGCTCGACTGTCCTTTCTGCGGAAATAGTTTTCCCCGGTTTTGGTGCTATCTCAAGAAATGTTTCCAGTAATTCAAGAACTCCAAAATTATTAAGTGCACTACCAAAGAAAATAGGTGCAAGCAGACCTTCAAGGTAAAGTGTAATATCAAATGGCTCAAAAAGATGCCCGATAAATTCCAGATCATCTTTAAGCCTGGATGAATTTTCATTTCCCAGGTATTCCAGAAGCCTGGGATCATCAGGATCCTTGGTACGCATCAGACTTTCCGGGACAGATGTTTTATCAGGTGCAAAAAGCTGCATCTCTTCTTTCTGAAGATTATATACACCCCTGAATGACTTTCCGTTACCAACAGGCCATGTAAAAGGACATACTGCTATCCCAAGCTCCTGCTCCAGCTCATCGATGAGGTCAAACGGGCTGATACCCTCGCGATCCATTTTATTTATAAATATTATGACCGGAGTATTTCTCATCCTGCAAACATCCATAAGTTTGCGGGTCTGTTCCTCTACTCCTTTTACGCTGTCCACTACAATAATGACACTGTCAACAGCAGATAATGTACGATAAGTATCTTCGGCAAAATCTTTGTGGCCCGGAGTATCCAGGATATTTACCCTTATATTGTTATAATCGAAAGCCATAACCGAGGTTGATACTGAAATACCTCTTTGCTTCTCAATCTCCATAAAGTCGGAGGTTGTAGTTTTCCGAATCTTGTTACTGCGTACGGCTCCTGCTGTCTGGATGGCTCCCCCGAAAAGAAGGAGTTTTTCCGTTAGTGTTGTTTTCCCGGCATCCGGATGACTTATAATGGCAAAAGTCCTTCGCCTGTTTATTTCTGATCGTATATCCATTTGACCCTATTATCTTGATTCTAAAAAAGCCCCTTTGATTATAACCTTAAAGTCAATCATTTTACGGACTTTAAACAGGGCGCAAAAGTAACAAAAAGGGAACAAAAACATACCGGGCAGATCATTGATTTTGTATTTTCAGACCCGATAATAAAAAGAAATGTCAAAGTGACTATCTCCGCTGACGTTGTGAGCGGAACGACTCGAACCCGCTATTTATCATTTCATTGTAACATTTCACTGCTTCGCTTTCTGTGCTGAAATAACCCAGGCGGACTTTATAGTAGCCATCTTCAATAGTAATTCCAGCATTATAACCTGTGGCTGATGAAACCTTTTTCAGATACCTTCGTGCATTTCTTTCCACTCTGAAAGCTCCGGCCTGCACAAAGAAGATACCTGCTTTAAGATCGAGGTTACCGTCATAGACATAAGCATGGCCGGTAGCCACAAAGGATTCAAATCCAATACTTTTAAGAAGTTCGTTATAAGTGTTGGCATCCGACATGTTTCTGAAATATCCAATACGAATTTTATTTAAGCCGTTTTCAAAGGTAACACCGAAAGCATAGATATTTTTTCTTCTGAGGCCCGATACTGTTTTACTTACCCGGTCTGAATCCCTGAAAGCTCCTGCCTGAATATAATACAGGTTAGATTCATTTAAAGTACTTCCAACGGATATGTGAGTCTGATCATCATCATTTACCTGTGATCTGAATTCAGGTTTTAACAGGGAATTCATATCAGATGATATTGTGCCGGGTGATACGTTACTCCCATCTTCTGAAATACCGGATAGGACAAAGTCAATTCCATCAACTATATCACCCTCCTCATCAGCTTTTATAGTGAAACTCCTGACAGCAGGTTCTGATTTAAGCCCGAGTCGTGTCAGCTGAATGGAATCAACCCTGGCTGTATAAGTACCCGGTTGAAGTCCTAACCATGTTATATAGCCGTCCGACTCGGACAGAGTCTGAGCTGCAAGGCTTCCTCCGCTGTTATAAACATTTATCAGGATTCTTCCTATACCAGTCTGAAGACTGTCTTTTCTTATAAATGCCATTCCGTCAATTTCACCAACTGCCCTGACAGGGACATATAAAATCTTGAACTGGTTGGGATCAATAAGTATCCTGTACAGTTTTTTACCGATTCTCCAGGAGATATTATCAAAATCCCTGTCATCAAGTTTAAGATTATAGTCAATGAACGGCTCAAGGCCCACCACGTTGATAACAGTATCCTTTTCATCGTACCTGACTCTTCCTCCGGCGATAGTAACAGTCAGGTTATTTACCTTATGTTCATTTCTGTCCATTTTCCCGTTACCATTAATGTCCAGGAAAGGCACTATTGATATTCCTCCCCTTCCTACCATTTGCTGAACACTGCTGATAGCCTTTTTACCTGCGCTGCCGAAGGCAATACTGCCACGTAGACTCTGGAATGTTGATACCTCGCTCCTGTTTATGCGCGACGAAGCATTTGCCTGTGCAAAAGAGAGATCGAACCTTAATGAGAGATTAACACTGTTAAGCTGCGATACTTTGTTATACTCATATGAAGCCGCCAGGTAACCATTATGTTTGAATCTTTTTTCTACTTCTGCTTTTAAAGAAAGAATCTTACCCTGTGTAAGATTATACTGAACCGATGGCCTTATTGTTAAGCCGTTCTTCAAACGTGCTGAAACTGCCAAATTGGTATTTACGAATACCTTCCCGGTATTTATCCAGTTGGCATATGTGGATAAATTTGAGCTGTACTGTTTATAATATGCTGAAAACAGCAACTCGGCCATATTATAAGAGAAATTGGTATAGATATTCTGTTGTAAACCTGCTTTGGTGAATAATGATACATTTTTAATTTTTACCGGGACAGAAAGGCTTGCTTTTCTCTCTTCCAGGTAGTTGAAGATAATAGCAGTCTGGCCCTTTACATACCTTGTATAATCAAGCTCAAGAAGAGCATTTTTCCATGGATATACATCAACTAATCCTCTTGTCCTGACACCATGATCATATTCACCTATCATCATCACTTTGGAAGCAGGAAGAAATGATGCCTTCACAAAAGGGATTGTCCTGGTTCCTGCAATTGAACCAAGATATTCAGCACCGCCGGTAAAAGTAAGGTTTTTGGCAAATCCATAGCTCGCTTCTCCCCTGGCCATGGGGGTATTGTTGCCATCCTGCAGAACACCTCCGCTTATCCTGTATTCAAAATCTCCCGAAGGAAGAAAATTATAAGGTATATTAATAACGCGGTTTTCTGTTCTCTCCTCACCCATCAGGCCATAAAACTTCAGAGTCAGTGTAGTATAACCATATACATAAGGTACTTTGAAAGTAAATAAACCTGATGCATCGGCTTTAGTGTAATCGGTAAGCACCCCGTTAATATAGAGTTCTACTGTCCAGTCAGGATCAGTAGTCTCGCTTATAATATATTCTCCTTTAGCCTTGCGTACTGTTGTAGGAGTGTTGCCGGCCATGACCCCTATCACTGGATAATAAACAGAGGATATTGTCTGAGCCGGTATCCTCCCGGCCTGAACTTGTTTTATCCCCTTAGTATCATTATTAACCCATCTCCATGAGTATTGCTGAAGCCTGCTGTCAAATTTATAAACCGTTGAGTAATTTAGAAAGAGATTAGCTTCTCCACCAAGTAATTCAGCGCCTAATCCAAGGCCGGCACGAGTATCATACGAATGTTTCCACGACTGTAATGACATTACTGACCAGTCGAGCATGCCCGGTCTGAACAGATGATATTTTCGCCCAAGTATAGTATCAGGAACATCGACAGATTCATTATTATTAAGTCCGTTCCTGAGCTTTTCCAACCTTCTGTCCCTGATGATCGGGAGTTCAAAATCAGATTTAACCTTTATTGAAAGAGAAGAAAAATCGAAAGTAAGATGTATGCCGAAGATCTTGCCGAATAATGAAGATTCGAGGAAAAGGGTTCCTGCTTCTTTTATAATATCGTTCTTTATATCGATTACCTGTCCGAAAGATTCGGCACTACCCTTTTTGAAATCAATGGTATATTTGTTTTTCTCGTCTCTTACAAAGCCTTTCAGTTGATCACCACTTCTGTCTGGCTGGCAGGCAACCTTAAAATAATTAAAAAGCTCTTCTACCGGCAAATATAGTTTCCCGTCATCAGAATAGAGTGCGTCGGTATAAAAGCTTCCGGCACCCTCCACATCAACCAGGATACTTATATCTTCAGTATCTCCTGCTTTAACCTGAGCCTCCACAGTAAAGCCTGGAATAAATGAAATGAGCAATAACAGGCCAATACGAAAGGATTTACTTATATACAACAGTTGTCCCGGCATGTTGACCATGTCTTTTAGAGTTCCTGTTATATAGGATAAAATCCCGTTCATTGTTTATTCCTGGTTGAAAGTAATGCTAAAAGACCCGGTATATGTTCCACCGGGGTTTGCTGAATTATTTCCTACCATCAAAGTACCACCGACACGCAGTGGTGTAATGAAATTACAATCATAATTAACCTGAAAAACCGAACCACTGATACCTTTTTCTGTCGGACCAATATTCAGAGTCATACTACCGCCGTTACTTCCAGTAAGATTAACCGAAGGAGGATAAGTGATTATTACCGACCTGCCCTGGCATAAACTTATCTCGAATATAGCAGCATGAGCGGCAGGTGCCATTGGAAGCAAAACTACCTGGCCTGTTGAACTCCTGTTACCCTGCCAGTCGACTGTGACTGATCCGCCGGCACTACCGGTGTTTTCAAGGCAGAATGAACCGAAGTTTAATTCCTGTGTTGCACTTACCGTCACGGTACGCGGAGGAAGCCCCGGCTGTCCTGCTGCTGATAATGATGACAACATCATGATCAAAATGCCTGCCAGTATTAATATTGGTTCCCGACTAAAAAAATGTCTCATATCTTACTCATTTATAGATCCAGATCCTTTTCTGCATAAACCTCGTATTTGGAATCTTTCGGGCTTGTAAATAGAACCCTTAGCCTGCCTTCTTTTGATTTAAGAGCCGCAATATCTTTGAGTTTTACTGTAAAAAGCCTTTTATCTGTACTTGTATAAACAGCAACACCGCGGACATTTCCAATTTCTACGGGCTTACCTTTGGGTGGAATGTAATCAACAACAATATCTCCGTATAACGACATATTCCCTGACCTGTTAATAGACATATGCAAAATTGCCGTTGTATCATTATTAACAGACAGGTTTAAATCGCTTAGAGCAGATGTAGCTTTAACATCCCCAACCCTAAGGATTACAGGTATGCTGATCCCGAAAACAGGTGTAATGTCGACACTCATAAGTTTTGACTTATCGACCATTCCGAGTTTTTGAGGCTTACTGCTTTTCTCAGCTCTGAAATAAAGATGTGACCTGTATTCTCCTGTTGCCATTCCCGGAGCCCTTCTTAGCTGGAGACGTACAACCTGTGAGCCATGAGGTGCCAATACTATTCTGCGTGGGAATACTCTGATATACTTATCGGCATATAATCCTCCTTCTACCGGTTTTTCAACAAGGATAAAGTTGCCTTTTTCATTCATATCATATTGCACAAAAGAAACCGAATATACAGCTGTGTCATTTCCAATGTTAACAAGGCTGATATCCTGTCTCTGTTTGTTGCCGTCAAATATCACCCGTACAGGTGATATCAGAAGGTCACCCTGGGCTGAAGCCTGCTGAACGATCAGCAATAATAACATTGATAATAGAATAGAATACTTTTTCATTTTTATTTCTCCTGATTTAATAAAACCTGCAACTTTCATCTTTTCAGTCAAATATGAAAACAACCTGGTAAGTTCCGGAATATTCACCCGGAGGATTAATTGATTCCGGGCCCACTTCAAGAGTAGCACCAACATTTACAAGTATTTTCCCATCATTGGTTTGAGGAATATTATAAGTCCAGTTTTCCAGGTAAATCCTGTTTGATGTCCTGTTATGAAGCAAAGGCTGGGGTGTTGTAGGAAGCAAAACGGAGAGTGAGTTATCAGGGGAACCTGATATCACAAACACCGCCTGACTTGCAAAACTGTTAAGAAGAATTACTGATCCCCTGGCAATCCTGAGTCCGTCGGGAGTAAGTACCAGGGAGCCTCCTCCTTCGTCTGTTGAAAACCTGCCAAGATTCATCTGGACCTTTTCCCGTGCAGTTACCAGAGGTACTATCTCAGTATAGGCGGTACCTGTTACCGATACCTGTCCAAAAGATGAGAAACCCGTCATGAGAGCGATAACTGTGAGAAAATATTTGAAAGTTTTCATAAAAGTGTGTTTTTAGATTCTTCAATAATCAGTGAGAAAGGGATAATCCCTCCCCCACTGATACAGAGAGCAAGCTTAGTTATAAGCTACTGTTACATCAAAAGTACCTGAATAAAGGCCTGTGCTCTGGCCTGCTGATACATTCAATGTTCCTCCTACTGTAAATGAATCGGTACCATCGGCAGAGAGAGTACCTGTAAGCCCATTAGCACCGGCTGATGCGGTACGTGCGAGAATTGAGTTAATAGTCATGCTTGAACCGCTGTTTGATTCATTTACTGTAATAGTTGCAGGCAGTGTAATAGCGTAAGTTGTGTTAACAGCACCGGATACGTTATAAGCTGCATTGGTAGCGCCAGGTGACTGGACTGAAAGGTTAACACCATCAGTAGCTGTTCTTACACCCTGTGTTGAAAGAACACATGTTCCACCGGTTCCGGCAAGTACTGCCATGGTTCCAAAATGCAGAGAAGAAGTCTCTGTGATAGCGATCGGGGTTATGATATTAGCAGCTGCTGCTGTTGTCTCAGTCGCCTGAGCCATAACTTTTGTTGAGAAACCTGCCATAATTACTATGGCTGCCATAAGAATTAATTGCTTTTTCATTTTTTGATTTAATTAAAGTTTAATTGTTTGATTTACTTATTTACTTATTTAATATTCTGAATATCTACCTGTTCATCCACATAACCTTTCTGGTTATCACGCCTGCCTGTGTTTCTAATCTGACTATAAGCATTTGTGATTTTGCATTTAAAGGAATATAATGTACAGTATTGCCATTAAGCTTATCCTTAAACAGCATTCTGCCGTTAAAATCAAATACCGTCATATTACTTTGTACATTGACTGTAGTCACATCCACAACCAGTTGCGTTCCTGAAGTATATATCTTAACGGGCAATTCAACCGGATTATTGGCCACTGGCTTACTGAAATGAACCACAAACCTGGAATTATTATCACCCTTTACTGCGGAAAACTCGTATGTACTGCTGCTTTTCAGATCGTAATATGTATTTGTCTTAAGATCTTCAAGGATTACATACCTGTAAGCGTTCTTGTCAAATGAGGCTTTCAGCTTATACTTGCCATCTTTACCCGGCTTGAACATTACCGGAACTTCCGGATTGTTCACTGTATCGGTAAGGTATCTTACAGAAAAGTTACCACTTCCAAATCCCATGTACAGGCTTGGGGATACTGCTACAGGGCTGAACAGTTTGTAAGCTCCTGACCCGTCTTTCAGAGCGCCGAACTGCATTTGTATCTCATCAGAGCCTGTTGAATCTTCAGACTCAACAGCAATCTTAACGAGCGACTGGTTTACAGAAAGGCCTTTTTTGAACCATGAGGCGGAATTACCCGTCGTTTTAGCATCATTTGTTATTACCATATTCCCATCAGTAAGTGCCCTGACGAAAAAACCCTGTTCCGGAGCTAAAAACCTTGTAACACCATTTGTTCCTGTTCCACCGGCAGAACTTATTACACCATAATTATTGGCATCGGGATTCCAAACCCACATATCGTAGCCACTGGCACCCTGTACAAGAGAAGACCTGTCCCATCCTGTGGCAGATTGCCAGTCTAATTCTGAAGGATAAGGATTTCCTACAAGGTTGAAACCCTGCAGACCTGCATCTGTTGATTCCGCTGTTACAGGTATTGCCTGGTCACCATTATTTAAGACACCTGCATACTTTTTTGAGGGGTTCTGTGCCTGCACAGAGTACAGATATCCTTTTCCGGGGACAAAATAGGTCTCAGGATGAACGGTATTCCAGTTAACGACAGTTGTATTATTAAGAAAATATATCCAGCAATTTGTAGCCTCATTCCAAACATAGAGGTCATAGCCTGTTCCATTACCGTAAGTACCTGAAGGTGTCCAGTTACCACTTATCGACTGGTCTGCCACCGGGCTTGAGATAAGATGCCAGGCCTCGGTGTTGCCTGAGATATATCTGGTGACAGTAGCTTCAACACCATCCGTGTTTTCAAGCAATGAAGCCGTTCCCGAAGCATCGGAAAGAAGATTTAACCCGGAAGCACCAGCATTGTTTGAAAATGTTCCGGTAACATTAAGGGAACCAGCCGGGTTTATAGTAAGGGAGGCTCCCTGTTCAATTGTTATATTTTTACATTCAGAAGCAGTTGAAATAACAGGTTCATTGATCCTTGGGCCTATTGATACATCATTTGATGAAGAAGGAGTACCACCACACCAGTTCATTGGATTGTTCCAGTCGCTATCGGCTGTCCCGGTCCATGTTATTACTGATACGGGTTTCACCGTTATTTCAACAACCGGAGAGGTGATACTGAGTCCTGAAGATGTAACTGTTCTTCTGAACCAGGTAGTCTGATTCAGGGCTGAAGGAGAATAATTCTGCTGATTATTTGTACCGGCAGCTGCTGCAAAGCCGGATGAAGGTCCGCTTATACTGCTTTCCCACAGGTAGGTATAGCTTCCGTCGCCTCCGGTAGGAACAGATCCGTTAATTGTTGAAGGAATGGAACCCGAGCACAGAGGTTCATTATATGTAGCCTTTACATAGAATCTCTTAAATGTGCCGACACATGGATCTCCAAATATGCTGTTTTCTGCCGGTATATCTGCGGAATTCGCACCAAGAAGGTAACTTTCCACTACAGACCGGCTTGTTGATGCATTGCATGAACCTATGGTAAAATCGGGGCATGACCCGTCAGGTGTACCGTAACTGGCAAAATCAATATAGCTGAATACTGTACCTGAAGGAGAAGTAAGAGTCAGTGTGCCATGTTCATTAACTGTATTGCATATTGTTCCACTTACTCCGTTAACATAAGAAAGTACATTATTGTCAACAGGCTGCATTGGAGTCCATGAAACAATTATAAGTCCGTCGGCACCGGAACCACCTGTGGTTCCCCTGCCGTACCATAATGATGCACCGCTACCGCCACCTCCGTAGTTCTGACCGTTGTTACCGTCGTTATTATAATATACTCCTGTCCCTCCATCACCACCATTTTGGTTTGTGCCGCTTCCTCCTGTTGAACCTGAAGCATCTCCGCCCGCACCGTTACTACCGGCAGCGCCACCACCACCACCTGAGTTATAGTTGCCGGCATCAGCTCCGTTACCACCATTATATGTCACATCTCCTTTTGAACTGGAAGCAGAACCGCCGGAACCTGCATTACCTGAATTGTTGGATGCTCCTTTTCCCCCGTCAGCTGAAACCAGGTTATTACCAAAGGTTGAGCTGCCTCCATCCCTGTTTGCAGAGCCACCTGCTCCAACAACTAACTGAATGCTTGATCCCGGCGTCACAGTTATCACGCTCCTGGCGTAGGCACCACCGCCTCCGCCTCCACCTCTCCTGTAGCGTGATGAAATGCTGCTTCCTCCACCACCTGCACCCCAGGCCTCAACGGTTAAACTTGTTATTCCCGAAGGGACAGTAAAAGTACCGGATGATGTAAAAGTTTGTGATTGACCTTCAGCATTGTCGACTGCCAATCCAAAAAACAATATTGCAATTGTTATTAAAAAAATTCCTGTATTTAATGTCTTTTTCAACTCAGGTAATTTTTAATAACTTAATTCCGATCTTTTATTTTCAAGCAGAATATTCTCCACATTCCATCCCAGTCTGGCCAGCTTAAAAGGCTTATTAAGACAGACATCTGCTCCGGCTGCTATAAATTCACTCTTCTCCTCAAATCCGTTCTGATTGCACAAAATCATTAACCTTACATTATTATATAAACCATTGCGCCTGATTATACCTATTAGTGCCATGCCGTCGATAAATGGCATTACATTATCAACTATGATAAGATCAGGAAGAAAACTCTTCTCAAGAACAGTAAGTGCTTCAACAGGATTTTCTGCAGTCCTGACTTCATAACGGCCCGAGAGATAAAGCTCAACCAGGTCTCTGAAATCATTTTTTTCCGCTATTATTAATATCTTCATTTTCATCATTGATAATTATGCATTCATTTTGCGCCATTTTTAAGGCAATGTCCGTGCCAAAAGGCACACAACACTAATTATCAATGCTTTAACAGCTATCCGACTAACAGTAAAACTGCAATTTATCTTCGAAAACGAAGACACACTCTTCTAAAACAAAGAAGGATCAGGAGTTGCCGGGCGGCAAATCAATCTTAAATTTATTGATCCTCCTGTAAAGAGCATTCCATTCAATATTAAGAAGCCTGGCGGCTTCAGCTTTATTATAATTAACGGCTTTCAGTGCCCTAATAATAGTCTGTTTTTCAATTTCTGCCAGGTCATAAGTTTCCGACAAGGCCGGTGATGAACTCCTGCTTTGTAAACCTGCGTTGCCCATAATGATGTGGTCCGGTTCTATCTGGTCAGTATTGCATATAATTGTAGCCCTTTCAATTATATTTTTCAATTCCCTGATATTTCCCGGGAAGGGGTATGCTGAAAGCATCGAACATACGTCTTTATGGACCCCACTGACCTGTTTGCCAAGTTTTCTGGAAAGCTTGTCCACGAAATGGTCAACCAGTTCGGGTAAATCAGAAAGTCTTTCCCGTAAAGAAGGAACTTCAATTATAAAGGTACTGAGCCTGTGATAGAGGTCTAATCTAAGTGTCTTTCCTGATGACAGTTCTTCGATGTTCTTATTGGTAGCAGCAAGAATTCTTACATCAAAGACCTGTTCATTCTGAGTACCAACCCTTGTAAACTTTCTGTCTTCCAGTACCCTCAACAGTTTAACCTGCAAAGACATACTCATCTCTCCTATTTCATCGAGGAAAAGAGTACCTCCGTTAGCTGTTTCAAACCAGCCTGCTTTATCGGTAAGAGCTCCTGTAAAACTGCCTTTCTTATGACCGAAGAACTCACTTTCAAACAGCGACTCCGGTACAGCAGACATATTTACAGCGCAGAACAATTCATCCCTCCTTTTGCTGAGACTATGTATACCTCTGGCAACCAACTCCTTCCCTGTTCCGCTTTCTCCGGTGATTAATACGGAAGTATCCGGAGTACCGGCAACCATTGACATTTGTTCCCGGATTGTTTTAATGGCAGGAGAGCTTCCGACAATACTTGTACCGAGTTCATCATTAACAACTTCATTAAGCAGGCTGTTTTTTTTCTTATATTTGCTTAAGTCGGTGTTTAACTCGGAGAACTTTCTTGTTCTTTCTATTGCCACCCAAATTTCGTTAGGTGAAAAAGGCTTTTTAAGGAAATCCACTGCCCCGTTACGCAAAGCCACTATGACAGTATCCATGTCGCCTGCTGAACTAATCATAATAACAGCTATACCCGGATGCTCTTCTTTTACCTTCTCCAGCACCATCAATCCATCCATCTCGGGTAACCGGAAATCGCAGATAAGGAAGTCGATCTTCTCATTTTTAAGAATTCTGAAGGCGATAGAAGGTGCTTCCACGGCAAACACCTCAAGTTTGTCCTTAAGGACAGATCGCAACATATTCCTTATTACAGGATCATCATCTAGAACGAGTACATTAAGTTTCTTTTTATCTGTCATAATAACTTATTCCTTTCTTTTCCTTGCAGGAAGAAGAACAATCATCTCTGTTCCCTTTCCGGGGGCACTTTTTATTTCAATTGTACCGGAGTTCCTTGAAACAAAATCCATGATTATAAATGATCCCAGTCCGCTGCCGTGTTCCATATCGGTGCCAGGGGTAGTGAAGTGTTCATTTTTTACAAATATCTTATCTACCAGTTCTTTGGGAATACCGACACCACTATCCCTTACACTTATTTTCACATTTTCTCCTGCCGGTTCAGCAGAAATAAATATTTGACCGTTATCAGGAGTAAATTTGATTGAGTTAAAGATCATATTACGAAAAACAGCCTGCATGGTAACTTCATCGAAGTATGCATCAAGCCCCTCAGGAATATTAATCTCAATGCTTATCTTTTTATTATCTGCATTAGCCTGCAAAAGCTGAACGCATTCGGCAATAACCGGGAATACTTCCAGTTCCTCAGGAGCGAGAGAAATAGATTTGCCCTGCATCCTGGTGTAAGACAAAAGGTTATCGAGCAAAGTCTGTGTTTCTGCAGCAGTCCTGTCAAGATATTGAATTATCTCATTATATTCCCCGGTTCCCGGTTCAAGATATCCATTTGCCAGGGAACTGATTGCCAGACTAATGCTTGACAGGGGTGAACGTATATCATGAGCAATTACTGAATATAGTTTATCCCTTGTTCTGTTCATCTCCATTATCCTGTTTCTTGAACCTGCCAGCTCAATATGGTTTCTCACTCTTGTGAGCAATTCTGCCCTTTTAAAGGGTTTTGTAATATAATCGACTCCTCCGGCATTAAAGCCTTCCTCAAGGTCATCAGTCTGAGTTCTTGCTGTTAGAAAGATTACAGGTATATCGCTCAGACGCGGATCTCTTTTAATAATCCTGCAAAGTTCAAGTCCGTCAATTTCTGGCATCATGATATCAAGCAGCAGTAAATCAGGTATCAGCTGATCAAGTTGGGCAAGGGCAGTCCTGCCATCCTGAGCCAGACTTATAAGATATCCTTCATCCTTAAGAATTTTAGCAGTTATCTGAAGATTCTTCAGATTGTCATCTACTATCAGTATATGTTTCCCGGTTTCATTCATGAAAGATGATTTTATTTTTCCCCAAAAATTATTTTTGATAATCCATGAAGGGTTCTCATGTAGTAATCTCTTGATTTCCTGGTATCTTTTTCACTCTGTACAAGATAATCCCTTATCATTTTAAGCTGAATATGGTTGTTTACCCTTGCGAACAGCTCCTCTTTCCTGAATGGTTTTGTTATATAATCCACACCACCCATCTGGAATCCCTGCACAACGTCTTCAGTATCGGTACGTGCTGTAAGAAATATTACCGGAATATCCTTTGTCTCAGGGTTTTCCTTAAGAATCCTGCATACTTCATAACCATCCATCTCAGGCATCATAATATCAAGCAGTATCAGGTCTATCTTATGCTGATTTACAATTTCCAGGGCACTTTTCCCGTCTTGTGCAAGGGCAAGGTTGTAATCCTTTTGTTTCAAATAGTTACCTACTACTGTCAGGTTGTCACTATTATCATCTACAACTAAAATTGATACTTTCTTATTCATATCATGATTCTGTAATTAGTGATACAATTTTGTCAATTATACGCGGAAATTCGCTCAATGTTTCTTTGAGTGCATCGAGATCAACTATATCAAGTTCGTCTAAAATACGATCGGCATAAGCCTCCAAGAACTTAAAGCCACTTTCCGATGCAATCGTTTTTAACTCATTTGCAAATTCCTCTATTTTAAAAAGGATAAGCTGATCCTTGATAGCTTCCCACCTGGGAATTATCTCAGATTTAAGTTTATCATAAACATCAGGAAGTTTAATAATCAGATCCTGTGTTATATTATCAATAGTTGAACTTATATCAGCTTCCTGCGAAGTATTTATTATCTTCTTTTTGTTTTTCAGGAACCTTGCCAGCTGCGAGACCAGATCAGCCCTTTTGACCGGTTTAAGAAGGTAACCGTCGAAATATTCAGATTTTTGCAGGTCTTCCACACTAAATACGGAAGCGGTAAAAGCAATCAACGGAACAGATGACAGCTCAAGATTTGCTTTTATTCTTTTTGCTACTTCATAACCGTTAATATCAGGCATCCTGATATCGAGCAGTACAAGGTCGGGCCGTAAAGTTTCCAACACTTTTAAAGCTTCCATGCCGCTGCCGGCGGGAGTGATTGTTATCCCTTCCGAAGAAAGAAGGTTTTCTATTGTTTCAATATTGGTAAATACATCATCCACAACCAGAACATTAGCTTCCTCAAAAGTAATATCCTCTGTTAACTCATTGACATTACTTCTGGCCAAATCCGGTTTACTGAGTTCCGTACCAGGCAGGATCACTGTGAATATTGACCCGTGCGATTCCTTGCTTGTAACGTTTATGGTGCCGTTCATTTTCTCAACAAGCCTTTTCGATATAGCCAGTCCAAGACCAATACCACCGTATGTTCTGTTTGATTGTCCGGATTGTTGCCTGAAAGCTTCAAAGATAAGCTCCTGTTGAGTGTCTTTAATGCCGATACCAGTATCTTCTACAATAATTGCGAGAGTTCCTCTGTTTGCAGTCTCTTTCCTGAATTCAACACTTACTGTTACATAACCCTTATGAGTAAATTTCACCGCATTTCCACCCAGGTTAAACAGAACCTGTTTAATCCTTATCTCATCCAAAAGCAGGCTTCCGGGAAAGCCCGGTTCTATATAGATATCAAGATCGATTCCCTTTTTATTCACTTTATCCGCGAAAAGCAGGTTAATCTCCTGCAAAACATTATTCAGGTCGACTGGCTGTGTTGTAATATCAAGCTTCCCTGCTTCAATTTTTGAGAGATCAAGGATATCATTCAGCAACGAAAGCAGGAGATTGCCGCTGCTGAGAACAGACTGCACCATTTTCCTGAGCTGAACCGAATCGAGCTTGTAATACAGTGCTTCGCTGAATCCAAGAATGGCATTCATAGGAGTCAGTATTTCATGACTCATATTAGCAAGAAACTCACTCTTTGCCCTATTGGCATTATTTGCCCTGTCCCGTTCATCAATGATTGACTGCTCCATTATCTTTCTTTCGTAGGCATTTGCTATAATACCAGAGACAGTCCTGAGAAGTTCCAGTTCGGATCTGGACCATGATTTGGACCGGGAACACTCATCAAAACCTATGAAACCGAAAAAATTACCCTGGACCTGCAAAGGATAAACAACCACCGATTTAATTAACTGTGGTTCGAGTAGTGCCCGAATATCGCCCGGCAATTCCGAAATATCCTCCGAATAAACAACCCCATCCTCTACCAGAAGCTTTTTCCATGAAGGGATTGCTTCATATGGTATATTCTGGAGCATACTCTTTTGTGCCTCAATATCTTTATTACACCACTCGAATGTATTGGATGTGTAATCACCATCATTGCTGTTCTCAAATATATAGACCCTGCTCACACCTGTATGACTCCCTGTTTTTTCAATGACTGTTCTGATCCGTGTGTCAAAATCGTCCATTGTATTCAGTTCGAGAGCAATTTCAGAAAGGATAACCTGTTGTTTCAGGTTTTGCTGAAGCATAAGTTCATTTAGCTTCTTGGATGTTATATTTACATTTGTGCCAACCATTCTTAATGGTTTCCCCGTTCTGTCGAACTCTGTTACCTTGCCTGTATCCAGTATCCATTTCCATGATCCGTCACCGGCAATGGATCTGTATTCTGCCTGGTAAAACGGTGTTTCTTTATTAAAGTGCCTGTCAAGGGCATCCATTACGGAGTCTTTATCATCGGGATGCAAAAGGTCTGTCCATGTTTCAATAGTGAAATCTCCTTTAGGTTTTTCCAGTCCGCGAAGGGAGAACCACCTGTCGTTCATAATCACGCTATTGTTCCTGATATCCCAGTCCCACCACCCGGCATCACCACCGAGGAGTGCCATTTCAAGGCGTTCGGAATTTTCCCTGATCTGCCTTTCATACTTCATTCTCTCAGTTGTGTCCCTGCTTATTCCTATAATAACGTCTTTGCCACTCCACTTCCCTTTTTTTACTTTTGTTTCCACAGGGATCTGGGCACCGTTCTTTGCTAAAAGGGGAACCCTGCACTCGTTTTCCGTACCATTAAGCATGCCCTGAATTTTTATCCCCGCTTCCTCGTGGCGTTCCCGGGGATGAACTTTAAGAACATTCTGATCCATAAGTTCCCCGGCTGTATAGCCGAGTCTTTCAGTAACAATAGAATTAAAATATATTATTTTACCCTCATTGTCGAGTATAAACAGGAAATCGTCTATAGTATTAAACAGGGTATTAAGATCCTCCCTGTTCTGAGAAAGCTTTTCCTCACTCCGTGCCTGTATAATAAAATAGCCGATTTGCTGGGCAATCTTTTCCAGAATAATTCGTGAAAAAGCAGGTATGTCATCTCTTGATCGCGAGGCAATATTAATACACCCGATTGACCTGCCTTTATAAACAATAGGAAGTACAGCCATGGCTTTAAGCACTTCGCCACCCTTCAACCCGGTCTTTTTAATAATATCGCTGTGGTTCGAATAGACCGGTTTGCCCTCGTAAATTATCTTTGCATTGGGAGAATCATAGGAATAGAAAGATGTATTTTTTACAAAGTCCTCACTAAGCCCAAGTTGCTGAATCAGCTTAAAACCATCCTGTGCCTCATCCTCCATGTAAATACCTCCGCAATCCATGCCTGAATGGTGCAAGGCAGTATCAAGGCAAACCTTCATAGTCTGATGCAGGCTTTTAGCTTTGGAAAGTTTATTACCCAGCACATTTTCTATACCGGCAATTATTTCGTTC
This sequence comes from Bacteroidales bacterium, assembly GCA_046706305.1. Classification (GTDB taxonomy): domain Bacteria; phylum Bacteroidota; class Bacteroidia; order Bacteroidales; family VadinHA17; genus LD21. The sequence continues at coordinate 10,508 of JBJKPQ010000119.1, read as the reverse complement.
TGTTTTCTCTCGGTAATATCGATATGTGTACCGGCAGCCCTGAGAGGTTTCCCGGTTACATCCCTCATAGTAACCTTCCCGGTATCGAGTATCCATTTCCAGTCACCGGATTTTGTTTTTATGCGGTATTCTGCCTTGTATAAAGGCTTCCTGCCCTTAAGATGTTCCTGCAAAACTGATCTTACAAATTTCCGGTCTTCTGGATGTATAAGTGCTTCACGCGATGAGACATCATTGTCAATCTCGGACTGCCTGTAGCCAAGCATACTACACGACCGTTCGCTAAGGTATATCTCTCCGGCAGGAATATTCCAGTCCCATAGCCCTGCCTCACTACCAAGCAAAGCCAGTTCGAGCCTTTCAGTATATTGCTCCAGCTTCCTCTCATTATCCTTAAGTTCAGTTATATCAACAATGATACTGATCAGTCCTTCAACCTTGCCATTTTTTTTAAGCCTGTTTGTATAAATCAGAACAGGAAATACAGATCCGTCTGTCTTTCTGAGAAGATATTCATGAGGAGGAAGCTTATCATGCCTCAGAGCCTGCCTGAAATTTTTCGTGATCACTTTATGATCATCGGGGTGAATAATATCCAGTATCCTGATCCCTTTCCTGAGATCAGATTCTGAATAGCCCATTTTCTTAAGAGCATAATTATTTGCAAAGGTTATTATACCATCAGGATTTGTCTCACATACCATTTCCGGAAGAAGATCCTGCTGATGACGATAACGAAGTATGCTGTCAGCCATTGATTCATGTACAACACATGCATCACAGGCTGTGGCCAGTTTATTATTAATATCCTTTAATCCCTCTACAAGACCGGAATCCAGGAAGCCTTCATTTCTGATTAATACCATAAAACCGAAACTTCCCAGGCTGAAGATGTGATAATACCGGTCGCCGTCATAAATACCGGAATCGGGCAGCTTTTTCTGAAACAATCTGAGATTAGCACCGGTAAGTTTAACAGGGACTATAGCTTCAATCTCATTATATGTGCTCCTTGCGATGAGGGCATATGGTATTGAAAAGATCATTTCAGTAGTAAAATGATCATCACTTGTTGTATTAATCTTGTAAATAATCCCGGTTGTACAGTTAAACTCTTTGAGGTATGCTGATACTGAATGTTTTAACATATCAAACAGATCGAGACTTTTCCCAATCTCCATTGAAATCCTGTAAAACGACCGTATCTGCTTACTGTTTGACATCGGTAACCCCCGTAATAAAATATTCAAAAATGATCCGGATCCGGACTTCCACTAATATCGTATCGCTAAAATAAGACATTTTGTGGCTATTTTAAATTTGTTTGCAGGAAAACTCACATTCAGTTATGAAACTAATGTTGTAAATATGATTTGTTTTGTATTGTTTAATGTTAGTATCTTGCAGGCCTAAACCTATTATGATGAAAAAATTTGCAATTTTACTTACAGTATTGTTTTCTCTTACATTTTGTAAAGGTCCTAAATCGGGCCCCCTGGCTAAAGAATCTTTTGACAAACAGGAACAGGCTCAACCGGCTGGTGCTCAGAAGTCTCCTGGTCCGGCACAGCCTGCAAAAGCTGATGTAAAGGTTACTCCCTGCGATGGTTGTATACAGATAGGTGACCTGCTTGCCAATAAAAAATCTTACGACGGGAAAGTTATAAGTGTTACCGGACAGGTTGTTAAATACAATGCAGGGATCATGAACAAGAACTGGATCCACATACAGGACGGATCGGACTACCAGGGAGTATATGATCTGACTGTGACATCCGATCAGCCTGCCAAGGTAGGTGATATCATGACATTTGAAGGCAGGATAGCTCTTGACAAGGACTTTGGTTACGGGTATTTTTACCCGGTAATAATGGAAGACGCCAAAACAAAAAACTAAATCCTTTGTGCCTATACCGGACTAAATATTCCCGGTTGCCCTATTTAAAGAAAATTGAATATGCAATAATTATTGCTGCCAGGGCAACCAGGAATATGTATGTATAGGGTGATGCAAAATTTAAAGTCCATCCCAGCGAACTTATTCTTTTTGGCACCATAATACGGCGATCCTTGCTGTTAAAATAGAACGGACCTTTCCAGTAGGCCTCATTCTTACTCATATTATCGAGATACTGCTTATCAGTATTTTTTTTCATTTCTTATAATTGTTATTATTATTGCTGAGACGAAGGAGGCGCATCTTCCGGCGCCGAGCCCCATGCAGAAGGTTTGGAGCCCATAAAAAGTACTAGTGTACCTCCGTTTTTTATATCATCCCATCTGAACCATGGCTTATTCCATGATACTCCATTGAGGGAAGCACTTTGGATATACTTATTTTTGCCTGAATTATTTCTGGCTTGTACATGAAATTCTGCACCATCATCAAGCTTAACAGTAATATCATCAAATACCGGGCTGGTAATATTGAAAACAGGCATTCCGGGGGTTACCGGGTAAAAACCCATTGATGAAAAAACAACAAAAGCTGATAATCCGCCACCGTCTTCATCGCCTGGTATACCTGAAGGTGTATTAGTAAACCATGTATCAAGCAACATCCTTGTACGTTCCTGGGTCTTCCACGGTTGACCTGCATAATTATAAAGGTATGGAATATGAAGGCCTGGTTCGTTGCCCATAACAAACTGCCCTACCTGGCCCGTAGCGTCCGGAAATTCAGCCATGTAGTCAGGCTTCCACATACCCAGGGGCTCAACAAATAACCTGTCAAGCTTTTTCACAAAGCTATCCCGTCCCCCCAGCAGACCTATCAACCCATTAATATCATGTTGAACATCCCACAGATAAGTCCACCCATTATTTTCGTCATAGTAATCCCGGTTTCCCATACCTCCCGATGTTATCGGATTAAAATCCTTTACCCAGCTGCCATCTGCTGTCCTGGGAGCAAAAAAGCCTGTAGCACTATTGAAAAGATTCCGGTTGTTTTGTGATCGTTTCATGAAATATTCATAATCACCGGGTTTGCCCAGTGCTTTTGCCAGCTGTGCCAGGCACCATGAGTCATAACTGTCTGCCAGGGTAACTGCCACAGCCTGTCTCTTTTCGAAAGGATGAACACGACTTACTGTTTCCTTTTCACCCGGATTCAAAGCCGGGTAATAACCATGTTCAAGGTAAAATGTATCGAGCGAACACATCGGACCATTACGCCAGGGCAGCAACGTAGCTTCCATCTCATTCTTCCTGGCCCCCTCATATGCTTTTTCCACATTGAAGTTCCTTATTCCTTTAAAATAGGCATCGGCGATAATGGCTGATGCATGATTACCGTTCATACACGGGTTATCTCCGAACAAAATGGGAAATGACGGCATCCATCCACTTTGTTCATACATCCTTACATACGATTCTATCTTGTTTCCTTCTGTCCCGGGGTTAAGCATGGCCTGGAGAGGATGAGAGGCCCTGTATGTATCCCACATCCAGTCATCAGCATAAAAAGGGATACCATTATCCGAATGAATTGTATCGTCATACCCGCTATAATAACGGCCATCCTCTGAAATGTTAACCATCCTCTCATAGTTACGGTAGAGAGCTGTATAAAAAACAGACTTCTGATCTTCTGTGCCTCCTTTTACATCTATCTTACCCAGGGCTTTATTCCAGGCCTCCCTGGCTCTTTGCCTGAGTCCCTCAAAGTCCCATCCGGGTATTTCTTCCCCAAGATTCTTACGTGCCTGTTCCTGGCTGATAAAAGAGACGGCATACTTCACCCCAAGTGTTTCTCCTGAAGCTATTCCGAATGTAAGTGCCACGGCAGGATCACTACCGGTGCCATCCGAAGGTTTATTGTCAGCATGAAGCCTGTCATTAAACAGGCTATCAGCAACAAAATTCTTTTCAGTCTTAATACAGAAATAGACTTTTACCTTGTTCCTGTATATTTCGTAACCCTCAACTGTATTCTTATCCGGCACTTTTATCTGTCCCCTGTTGCTAAGAGCCACCATCAGGTTCTTCTGTTTGTCGTTGTTCCAGACTATCTGATAGAATGCTGATTTATTGCCTGTTGTAAATTCAAGGTTTATATCCGGGTCTTTAAGCCATACGGAATAAAAGTATGGCCGGGCTACTTCAAAATCGTGATTATAGCTGCTTTGCCAGGTGCTCCTGTTGAATGAAACATCACCTGCAGAAGGCATAAGAAGTCCGGCTGTTCCGTTTCTGTGTCCGCACAATATCAGGGGAAAACCATTAATCAATTCAGGGAGGTAACTTCCCGGCAACCTGTAAACTCTCATCATGCCGTCGGGCAGATCGACAAGAGGAACAGTAGTTTCAAGCAGCGGGCTCATCCCCCCTATATCCGGGTTTACATAATCAACCGGTTCTGTGTTTTTATTTCCGCATGATGACAGGAAAAAGCACAGAACCGGCAGAAGGAAAATAATGTTTCGCATTGCTCTTTTATAGATTATTCAATCTACTTCAGCCAGTTGACCTCCGCTGATTTTACATCACGGGAGTTTCCTCCCACATATATATCAAATAAACCCGGTTCCCATACACGTTGCAACGTGCTGTTATAAAACATCAGATCGTCTGTGGTAACATCGAAACTGACATTTTTCTTTTCTCCAGGAGCCAGCATGATCTTTTTAAAATTCTTCAGCTCCCTGACAGGTCTTGAAATGGAGGCAACCGGATCCCTGAGATAAAGCTGCACAATTTCTTCCCCTGCAACCTTACCTGTATTGGTGACATCGACAGAGACGGTAAGCTTCTCATTTCCTTTTAGTTCCGACTTATTAAGCATAATATCGCCATAACTGAATGTTGTATAGCTCAAACCATAGCCAAACGGGTAAACAGGATCATTAGGAATATCGAGGTACTTGGAAGTGAATTTATTTTTGGGATCCATCGGTCTCCCCGTGTTAAGATGATTATAATAAAGTGGTATCTGACCGACACTCATCGGGAATGTGGTGGTGAGTTTTCCTGATGGATTATAATCGCCAAACAATACTGATGCTATTGCATTACCTGCTTCCGTTCCACCTGCCCATGCTTCAAGAATAGAGCTAACATGTTCATTTTCCCAGGCTAGTGTCATTGGTCTTCCATTAATCAAAACCAGTACTACCTGCTTCCCTGTTTTCAGCAGCTCTTTAAGTAAGTTCTCCTGGACTTTCTGAAGACCGATTGCCGACATACTTGAAGCCTCGCCCGACCATGCCGATGGTTCTCCAAGGACTGCTACAACTACATCAGCTTTCTCTGCTGTTGCAATGGCATCCTTAAGCATCTGACCGGCATCCGGTTTCTTCCCGTTACTATTATTTTCGCCCTGAAGTCCAAGCGGGCTTGTTGCATTTTTAAGCATCGGGTTGTCTGTAAACTCAGAACCTTTTGAATAAATAACATTTACTCCGGCACCACCAATATTCTTTATCCCTTCAACGACAGTTGAAATGGAATTACGGTCTCCACCCATTGCCCAGGTTCCTATCATATCTGCCTTATCATTTCCAAGCGGGCCGATAACAGCAATGGTGCCCGATTTTTTAAGCGGCAATATATTATTATCATTCTTCAAAAGAACCATAGATCTTTCTGCTATTTCCCTTGCTGCCTTCAGGTTTTCCGGAGTCATCACCTCTTCTTTGGCTCTCTTCTCATCCATATAACGGTAAGGATCATCAAACAATCCCAGTTTGTACTTGGCTTCAAGTACTCTTCTGCAGGCCTGGTCAATATCATTCATTGTAATTTTGCCTTCATCGAGTGACTTCTTAAGTGTGGTAAGAAAACCTTCACCGACCATATCCATATCTGTACCTGCTTTCAATGCCAGGGCGGATACCTGCTGCAGATCACCCATGCCGTGGTTTATCATTTCATTTGTGGCAGTATAGTCAGTCACAACAAATCCCCTGAAACCCCACTGATTGCGCAACAGGTCGGTAAGGAGCCAGTGATTACCTGTAGCAGGCACATAATCAACAACATTAAATGAGGTCATTACACTACCTGCTCCGGCATCCACCGCTGCTTTATACGGAGGCAGGTAATAGTTGTACATCGTTAATTTGCTCATATCCACAGTATTGTAATCACGTCCTCCCTCAGCTGCTCCATAAAGTGCAAAGTGCTTGACACATGCCATAAGAGTGTTATTCTTTGTGAGATCATTGCCCTGGTATCCCTTAACGTATGCTTCAGAGATGAGAGAACCGAGGTAAGGATCTTCTCCTGCACCTTCTGCAATCCTCCCCCAGCGTGGATCACGTGCAATATCAACCATTGGAGAATAAGTCCAGGCAATACCGTTTGCCGAAGCCTCCTGAGCAGCTATGCGGGCATATTTCTCTATAAGAGAAGGATCCCACATACAGCTCATAGCCAGTGGTATCGGGAAAACAGTTTTGAACCCATGGATAACATCCATTCCAAACAATATAGGAATATGGTGCGGTGATTCTTTCACGGCAATCTCCTGCGATGCTTTCATAGCTGCAACGGAGAAACCGTTTAGCATTCCTCCTATCTGACCGGACTTAATTTTTTGCTGAGTCTTCTCATTAACTACAGTCCCTGTAACAAAACCACCAGCTGTAGTCAGATTAAGCTGACCGATCTTTTCTTCCAAACTCATTTTCCCCATCAGATCATCGATGAATTTGTTCATTTTCTGATCCTGGGCCTGAACCTTAATGATCAAGGCCAGAAGTATAAATGCCAGAACTGATCTTTTCATATTTTATCTATTAAAATTTATAAATACAGAATCATAAAAATAAGAATAAGCAGGTAAAATATATAAATTAAATACATGTTCCTTCAATTTAAAACCTTTTCAGGTATTTTTTGTTAAATAAACTGGAAGGTAAGAAGCATTAAACAATGATTTCATTGACCAACATGAACATATTTTTTAATACCCTAAAAGAACAGTTATGGCAAATTTGAGCACAACCTACATGGGGATAAAACTTAAAAGTCCCGTAATAATTGGTGCTAATAACATGGTTACCGACCCGGAAAACCTGAAAAGAATGGAAAAAGCTGGTGCGGGTGCGGTTGTATATAAATCGGTTTTTGAGGAACAGGTACAGCTTGAGGGTCTTGAGCTGACTGAACGCAAGGAAGAGTATAACGAGAGAAACGCCGAAATGATAAAGCTTTTTCCTGATGCAGGTGCTGATGCCTCTGACATAAAGGAACATCTGGAAGCTTTGAAAGAAGCAAAAAGAACTATTGACATTCCTGTTTTTGCCAGCATAAACGCCATAAACAAGGAGACCTGGGTCGACTTTGCAAAAAAAGTTGAGGGTAGCGGTGTTGATGGAATAGAACTGAACCTTTATACACCACCTGAAAAATCAGGAAAAATGGCTGAAGGAATCGAAAAGGAGAGGATAGAAATTGTAAAAGAAGTAAAGGCTAATGTAAAAATTCCTGTCTCTGTAAAAATAAGTCCCTATTATACAAATCCTCTGAAGTTCATTTCCGATCTCGACCAGGCAGGTGCCGATGCTTTTGTTCTCTTTAATAAATTATTCCAGCCTGATATTGATATAGAATCGGAAACACATTATTATCCATATACTCTGAGCAACAGGGAGGATCACAGACTTCCTCTGCGATTTTCCGGACTTTTATATGGTAACGTTAAAGGTTCCGTATGTGCAAGCTCCGGAGTTATTACCGGTCCGGATGTAATTAAGATGTTACTTGCCGGTGCAGATGCCGTACAGGTTGTCAGCACTATCTACCTTAACCAGATAGAGATTATAGCTTCAATACTAAAAGATATTGAAAAATGGATGAAAGCTAAAGGATATAAGGACCTGGGAAGCTTCAGGGGTAAACTGTCAATGAAAAATACTGACAGTAAACAACCTTATGAAAAAACACAGTATATGGATTTTATGATGACGACAGCAGAAATAATGAAAAAATACAAAGCCATAAACTGATATCTTAAAATGCAGTTACCTCTTACTGCATGTAAACCTTTTATTTTGTATTTCACAGGAACGTGGAAAAATTTATCTTTGGTTAAATGATAATTCTTAACCATGAATAAATTTTTATCGTTATTGTTTGCTATAAGCCTGTTAACAGCTGGCTGTTCTGTAAAACACGATGACACGGGTATAATTAATGAGATTGAACTCTCTGTTGAAAAAGGTAATCTGCAAAAAACCCAAAGACTTGCAGATTCATTGAAGAGTATATCAGCCAGATATTCGGATGTATGGATGAAAGCTGATTCCCTGTATCAGATAGCAGGAAGGATCAGGCTTGATTACTCTGTTTCCGGACCCGAGGTTATAAAGCAGATAGAATCTCTGAACGGGCCATTTACCAATGAAGATATGAATAAATGGGAAAATAACGGATGGCTTGAATCCAGGATCATTGACGGAGTAAAAATGTATTTTAACAGGGCTGCCTCAAATCTAATACTTATAAAATCTTTTTATGAGGACAGAAATAAATGGCAGCGGGCAGCATGGAATACTCCGGAACTAAAATTCAGGCTGAAACATACGAAAAAGGTTTACAATGACGCGGAGAATGAGATTTCAGACCCCGAGCCGGTTCATTTTGTTATTAACTACACCATTACTGTACATCCCGATGTTGTTCCTCCGGGCGAAACAATAAAATGCTGGTTACCTTTTCCTGCTGTGGGCCATGCACGCCAGTATGGTATAGAACTGACAAATACATCTGAAAAAGAATACATTATGGCACCCGACACTGCTACTCACTGCAGCATCTACATGGAAAAGAAGGCAGAAAAAGGTAAACCGGCCGTCTTTTCCATTTCATATAAATACACATCGTGTGCCGGTTATACTGACCTTACAAAAATGAAAGTACTCCCTTACAACAAAACCACTCCTGAATATTTGCATTATACATCGGAACAACTTCCACAGATATGCTTTACAGGGGATATTAAGAAGCTGGCCGACAGTATTACATCTCCGGGTGATAATCCTTATGAAACAGTACACAAAATCTACACATGGTTTAAAAACAACATTCCCTGGGCAGGTGCACAGGAATATTCCATAATGAAGAATATTCCTGAGTATGTGTTGAGACATTTGGAAGGTGATTGCGGTATGCAAACTCTTTTATATATGTCTATGCTGAGATATAAGGGTATTCCGGTAAGATGGCAGAGTGGCTGGATGGTACCTCCCGGAGCAAAAAATCTGCACGATTGGTGTGAAGTCTATTATGAGGGTGTTGGCTGGGTACCCTCAGATGTATCCTATTCTCTTCAGGATTCTGACGATCCGCATCTGAAATACTTTTACCTGTCCGGCATAGATTCTTACAGGCTTATTATCAATAAAGGCATAGCGGGGCCCTTATATCCTGCAAAGAAATTCCTCAGAAGCGAGCCGTATGATTTTCAGCGTGGTGAAGTAGAATGGTCAGGTGGGAACCTGTATTTCGACAAGTGGGATTATCATATGGATATAAAATATGAAAACTGAACATAGGTCTCATTAGTTCTGCTTCTTATAAACCCATCCCAGGTTCCCCGGTCCCTGAGTCTCTCACCCCCCTACTTCATGTCAAGCCACCTGAGCCAGAGTCTGAGGCTGTTTGTCCATGAATTTATATGAGGGTTACCAATTCCAAGGCCGAAACCATGTTCTCCCTCGGTAAGTATATGCAATTCGGCAGGTATCTTTTTTTCTCTTAATGCCTTATACATAAGTAAGGTATTTTCAACCGGAACGGTTGTATCATTGTCAGCATGAACAAAAAAGGCCGGTGGAGTATCATCCTTAACCTGTAACTCATTTGAAAACAACTTTATCAGTTCAGGTGATGGGTCGCGACCCAACAGGGCATCTCTTGATCCCCGGTGCATACATGATGCAGTAAAGGTTATTACAGGATACATTAATATCATAAAATCGGGTCGACAACTAAGTTTATCGACAGGATCTGCAGAAGATTTATTACCATAGTCGAAATGTGTCCCAAGAGTAGAGGCAAGATGCCCTCCTGCTGAAAACCCCATTACACCAACTTTAACGGGATCAATATTCCATTTTTCGGCATTTGACCTTACAAGCCTTACTGCTCTTTGCGCATCCATCAGTGGAGATTTATATGGTTCTATGTTACTCTCCCTGGAAGGCAGACGATACTTAAGCACGATACCTGCCACTCCGATCGAATTAAGGTATTTGGCAATTTCTGTTCCTTCAAGGTCATATGCAAGTCCGGAGTATCCTCCGCCCGGACATATGACAACAGCCTGCCCTGTAGCAAATTTCTTAACAGGCAGATATACTGCAATATCCGGCACCTGGACATTTGTTATCCAGGTAATATCTGTTTTTTCAATTTTCTCCTTTGCCGGGGAAGGTTTTGAATTAGGTATGTTGCCGCTATATAATGGCATCCTGAATTCCTGCGGATTCATATTAATACATGCAATCTAAATTAATACTGTTATCTAATTTTTCCGTAACATAACAATTGTTTTAAATATC
>JBJKPQ010000118.1:0-5193 GCA_046706305.1 Bacteroidales bacterium | reverse complement strand
ACTGGTCGTCTTTTGCCCTTGCCGGACATTCAATATCGGGTGCAGGCTTTGAGTTGTCTCCGGGTAAATTCCATGTTGGTTTCATAACCGGCCGACTGCTTAAACCTGTCAAATATATTGATAATCCTGAAGTTACAATAACGCAGACTCCTGCCTATAAACGCACAGGCACAGCCTTTACCCTGGGATATGGAACCGATAAGAACAATGTATCCATTGTCCTGCTGAAGGCAAAGGACGATTCAACATCAGTTGCCGACATACCACTCAAATACCAGGTAACACCTGATGAGAACCTCGTTCTGTCGCTCATATCCAAACAGGTTATTGCAAAGAATTTCATCTTCGACCTGGAGGTGGCCCAGAGTCTCTATACAAAAAACATGAGCACCGGGCTGACCGATACTACAGGAGGCTTTCTGGGAAAATCATTTGCTTTTCTCATGAAGACACGTGAATCCACAACAGTAAGCAATGCCATACGAACAAGCATAGGATACCAGTCCGACCTTTTCAGGCTGCTTGTTAAATACCAGCGTATAGATCCCGGCTACAGGTCGATGGGCGCCTATTATTTCCTTACCGATATAAGTAATCTCACAATTGAGCCCGCAGTAAAACTGATTAAGAAGAAGCTTACCCTTGGCGGGAGCTTCGGGTCACAGTTTGACAACCTGAATAAGGAAAAGAACCTGAGAACACGGCGTACGGTTACTTCGGCCAGGATGACATTCGTCCCTGTTCCTCAGTATAACCTTAATGCTTCATGGTCGAACTACGGTATTGCACAGGAGTCAGGGCTCCTTTCGATAGACACTCTTCGCAGGAGTGAGGTTGCACAGGCTACCAGCCAGTTCAACATTACACAGACGATCAGTCTTAACGGGAAGGATTTCTCTCATAACTTAATGGTTACCTTCAATGCGCAAAAGCTGAATGACAAAAACCAGTACACTGCCAGGTACAGTGATTTTTCTACCAACATTCTGTCTGCAGGCTATTTTACAGCCTATCTGCCGTGGAACGTTAATGCATCGCTTTCATTCAATTATACCAACTTCACACAGGACACTGTTACCACAAAGATATCAGGACCATCGGTCAGCATCGGCAAAGCATTCTTTAAGAATAAACTGAACACTTCGTTGTCGTACTCATCAATGGGCAATAAGGTACAGGATGAAAAGACCAACACCATCAGGGTGCTGTCCTTTCAGCTCAGCTACAGGCCCGCCAGGAATCACAGGCTGGGTATTAAGTTTAACCATCATGTAAACGACGGGATGAAGCAGTCATTCCCTTCCTACTTTGAGAACAGGTTTGATTTTGATTATTCATATACTTTCTGATATGAGGAATATATTCACAAAAGACATGTTTGATCACCGGTTATGGTTCTGCCTGTTACTGTTATCAGCTTTCATAAACAGCGGGGTAATGCAGGCCCAGCAGACAGTTGTTGTAACCACTAATATCAGACCTCCTTACAGCACCGACCTCTACCGTTATCCCGACCAGGCCAGGGTAATAATCACATCTGCCTTTTCAACAAGAGGATACCTCTATGTTCATATAAGGGGTGACAATGGCGTCGATCTGCATACACGTCCCGATTATGCGGGTTCACTCATATCTGTATCAGCAAATGAAGTAAACCAGTTCACGGGCATAGACCTGTCCGGCTATTTTGATTATTCAAACCTGGTAAGCTCGGGGATTCCGGTTAGCAAATTAATGGACGATGGTCTTCCGGAAGGATCATACCAGGTATGTTTCAGGATGAGGAATGCTGATGGTGGCTTTATTTCAGGAGAAGAACCCCTGGGATGCAGTAATTTCTTCAACATAAGGTATGGTGATCCGCCAGTGGCCGTTAATCCGCAATGCGGTGCCACTCTCACTCAGCCCGGGATACAGAATATAGTCTTCAGCTGGACCCCGGCCACGGGCGCACCTGCATGGACGCAATATAGTCTGAAGATAGTGGAACTGCTCGATTCAACCCAGAATCCTAACGATGCTATGCAGACAGCCACAAGTCCGTCTTTCTTTGAAACGACTGTAAACAGCGGCTTCTCATTCCTTTACGGTCCTGCACAGACTCCACTGGAGAAAGGCCATATTTATGCCTGGCAGATAACCGCGAAGGATCCGGAGACCGGAACAAAGTTTTCAAATGACGGTCGCAGTGAAGTATGCTGGTTCAGGTGGGATCCTGCGCAGATGCCTGTTTTCCTTGTTCAGCAAACACAAGAGACTGTGAACAAAAAAGAACCTTCAGTTTCCAAAATCACGAATGTTGATCCCGTGCCAATATCAGTTGTAAGGGGATCCCTTCATTATAAATTCAAGGAACCTGAACAGGCAAACCTTAGTTCACAATCTTCAGTACAGTTCAGCAGCAGCCAGGTGTCATTCTCGCAGGAGGGTGACGGACTGGTATATAACCATGGTAATGTGAGCGCAGCAAACTCGAAACCGCTGGCCAATGTGAAGGTAAGCCTGGTGATGACCTATGTGCTCAGCGGCCACATAAATAATAAATCGTATGACGGTCAGCCTGTTGATACAAAAGATATTTACAATGATGGTTCTTTCATGCAGTCGTTCCCTGAGCAGGATAAGGTCCTTGCAACTACAACAACCGCTTCTGACGGCAGCTTTACCTTCCGGTTCATGGACGCCGATACCGGGCTCGGGCTTATTGACAACAATGCCGACTGGAAGTCAAACGGAGGGGAGTTCTACGATCATGTTACAGGTAAGATATGGAAGGTGATGCGTCTTAAGGTGGGCAATAGTTATTACTGCAGTCCCGACATGAACATAAAGGTTGAACCATGGCAGGCGCTCGACCTGGGTACTGTGGTGTCGTATGTAAAAAGTTATAACCTGAAGGTGCATACTAACTGGACCACTTCAACATTCTATGATCAGCTGGGCGGTCAGGGGACACCGATAGACAAGGTAAAGACAACTATCCTGAGAAAGTATTTCGCAGGAGGTGTTCCTCGCGATGAGGGAGGATATTCACCTCCCGGAGGACCCATACAGGTTACTGTTCTTCCCAAGAGACTTAAGACAAAAGAGTCGGGAGGCGATGGAACGGTTACTTTCACCAACCTGGTTCAACATAATCCGGACAACACACAGGACAGGTATTATATCCTCTGTGAACCAAACCTCAATGACGGGCTGTATGTCTTTAAGAAAAAGGAAAGGGCTTATTATCCCATCTTCCTGAAAGACAAGAAGGACTTCCCGTTTAACAGTGTAAGGTATGAAACAACCAATCCGAATCTCCCGGTTACCCAGGATCAGGCTTACGGAGAAGATATAACATGGAACAGCCAGCTTATCGTAAAGACTTACGAGACAACGATGGAACTGTATCCCGACAAACCAAGGATTGCAGGAACAGTTGCCACCACTGATGTGAATGCCAAGCCCATGAGTAACGTTACCCTCATGCTGCTCAGTAATTATACACGCTCCTCAGACAAAAATGTCCTGGTACGTACAGCCAAAACCGATTCCAGAGGACATTATGAATTTGATAACCTCGATATGGAACTGGGAGCTTTTGTGGTTGGAAGTGCGACTAAGGTTGATGGTCCTGACAGGACATTGTTCTGCACTCCAAAGGGCTTCAAGGGGCAGGCCGACCATGTTGGGAAAATGGTTTGGGGACAGCAGTTAATAAAGGACTTTTTCCTAGAACCCGACGGAATGATGTCGGGGTATGTTACTGATGAAACAGGAAAAGCTGTGGCTGCCGACATACAGGTTGATGACCTGGCTTTTACATCGACTAATATGCAGTTTGAATATAATCAGCAGGGCGGAAGCCAGGGGACAGCTTCAGGTAACGGGGGTGTCACCATGCAGCAAAACAGCAATGGGATACAGGTCTCCGGGAATGCTTACCAGGTTAATATGCCCACGGATGTTAAGCAGGTATTCTCCATAAAGGCTCCGTCGGGTAACGGCAGAACATTAAGGATAGTACCCAAAGATCCCGGATACACAACGGAGAGTTATACTGTCAATATTCCAAAAGCCGGCAACACCGGCAATCAGCAGATGAAGCAGTATATTGTCTACCGACTTAAGAAAAGGATTCGTTTCATGGTGGCTGAGAAACCTGCGTCGGGCATATATGCAATAAACAGCCTGAAGCCTGTTCCCGGAGCAGAGGTAATGCTTAAGATACCGGGTGCGGAGGTAACAAGGAATACAGATATGCGGGGCAATGTGACCTTCGAGTTTGAGAATAACGGAACCTCCTTTACCTTTGACATCAAGCCACCTGAAGATGCAGACCTTGAGAATGGAACATATACCATCAACAATGTGCAGGATAGCAGGACTGATGTCGTTTATCCGCCTGCATTTCTGAAAAAAGCGACAAGGATAACAGGAAGGGTTACTGTGGGCAATGAACAGACTGCCCTGAAGGATGCTACGGTCTATATTGAAAACGGTAACGGAGAGAGGACGGAGACCAGGACAGATGATAATGGCAATTATATCCTGAGAGGAGTTCCGAAACAACCTGTTAATGTAACAGTATGGGCATCAAAGCCGGGAGCTGTACCAAACATAGCAAGCCAGTCGAAGCAGATCATACTCAGGAACACTAATAAACTGGATTTCACATTGCTTGTTGACAACGAGATAGAGATCAATGATATTTTTGGCTTCGCTGTCGATATTAAAAAGAAGGAGAAGCAGGCTGACGGCACATGGCTTACCGACGGGGCGCTCATAAACCTTCCTGCCAATCCAAACTTCAAACTGGCTGAGACAGGGCAGACAATACCATTCACCGGGCTGAAGATAAAAAACAGCGGTAGCACGGGTCAGTCAGGTGTACCGACAGGTATTCCGGCTGTGAACGACTTTGCGACCGACATAAAGGAACTTTCGCTTGTGATGGATGATGTGTTCGGAGTAAGGCAGACGCCTTCGACGGGGTCGGTGCTGCGGGTGAGCTCCGATAACAACAAGGGACAGATAAAAGGTAAGGCGGGCATCCTGAAGACATCATTCCAGTATTCAGGCAGTTATATCACCTTCAATGAAAGCGAGCCCCTGTTTCTTTCACTGCAGCCGGGCAGCACACAGAATGATGTAGTTACAATAAGTGCTGGTGATCTGCCGGCGCATAAATGGGGCATAACCGGCCAGGGA
>JBJKPQ010000117.1:0-3971 GCA_046706305.1 Bacteroidales bacterium | reverse complement strand
TGTGTTCCCAGCGGACTGGCTTCGAACGTTATGTCATTCCTTGCAAGAGCTAATCTTGCCCTGGCTGTAACAATAGGTGCTATTTCTACTTTACTGTCACCTTTCCTGACTCCCTTACTTATGAAATGGCTTGGAGGGCAGTTTATTGAAGTTAATTTCTGGAGTATGATGCTCGATATTCTCAATATGATAATACTACCTATTGTAGCGGGATTTATTTTTAATCTCTTCTCAAAGAAGAATGAGAATACAAGAAATATAGTTATTCAGATGTCTGTTTTCCTTGTTATAATTATTCTGACAACACTTGTTTATATGAAGTCAAAGGATGCAGGAGTTGCAGGTTTCTTCATTCAGTTTGTAAAATCGATGAGCTGGTTCTATTTCCTGCCGATGGCAGGAGCATTGGTTATGTCGCATTTTATCAGGGAAGACAGCAAGTTCATGGAAAAAATACTATCAATGATTTCGATGGTAGGCATTGCCGTTATTGTAACGATAATTACGGCATCAGGTCGTGACAGCCTGCTGGAGGTAGGTGCCCTGCTTATTGTCACGAGCCTGTTGCATAACCTTACAGGTTATACGCTGGGATACTGGCTTTCATGGCTGGCAGGAATGCCTGAGAAGGATCGCAGAACCGTGGCCTTTGAAGTCG
The DNA here is from genome assembly GCA_046706305.1 of Bacteroidales bacterium. GTDB lineage: Bacteria > Bacteroidota > Bacteroidia > Bacteroidales > VadinHA17 > LD21. The sequence goes on along the minus strand of JBJKPQ010000117.1, from coordinate 3,313 downwards.
GAATGCAAAACGGTGGACTTGCATCTGGACTGGCATTGCAGATGGGTAAGATTGCAACAGTTGGACTGGCACCTGCCATATTCGGTCCTCTGATGAATGTTACCGGGTCTGTTCTTGCAAACTTCTGGAGGGGAAAGCCTGTCAGGGAGAATGCAGGTAAATAATCCGTATCAGGGGTGTATCAACTCCATAACCTGTCGTGTGAGCGCTTTTCATTCCAATCGGGAGTAGGCTCAAAGTACCCGTTTGAGTCCTTTCTGAGATGTTCCTTCACAACTTCATCGTTCAGTTCTATACCCAGACCCGGAGCCTCTAAGGGAACATTGGCAAATCCTTTTGTAATCAACTGTCTTCCATCAGTTGTTTTAACAAGGTTTTCCCACCACGGGAGGTCGACACTATGATGTTCGCATGCCAGGAAATTTTGTGTAGCGGCAGCGCAATGCACGTCAGCCATAAATGATATCGGCGTGCCTGCCTGGTGTAATGCCATTGCTACTCCGTGTTCTTCAGCGTAATCGCCTATCTTTTTTGTCTCCATAATACCACCTGCAGTTGCAAGATCCGGCTGAACAATATCTACGGCATGTATGTCGATAAGAGGTTTAAAGTTATTAAGAAGAAAGATGTCTTCTCCTGTTAACATAGGTGTTTCAAGAGCATCCGACAATTCTTTCCACTGACCGGTAAGCTCCCACGATACAACATCTTCCATCCACGCGAGCCTGTATTTGTCGAGAACCTTTCCCAGTCTTATTCCATTATTGAGGTCAAAATGCCCGTAATGATCCGACGATATAGGAATTTCGTAACCTACCATACCTCTTATATTATCGACAATGCCTGCCAGGACGTCAAGTCCTTTTTCCGTAATCTGTATCTGTGTAAAAGGATGTTTGGTATTCTCGTAAGACATATAGCCGCCCTGCCACTGGTTAAGCTGGCCTTTATATTTCCAGAATTCCTGGTTAACAAGGGTGCCCGGGATATTTATTAATTCGTTTATTGAAAGATCCATCTTCAGCCAGGTGTAACCCTGATCTTCCGTGCGGTATTTTATAAGTTTCTTTTGTTCCTCGGGTGATTTTGATTCAGGAGTATCGGCGTATAACCTTATCTTGTCCCTGTATCTGCCTCCCAGAAGCTGCCAGACAGGAACGCCATAAGCCTTGCCACAGAGATCCCATAATGCCATTTCCACCCCGCTTACTCCACCACCCTGGCGGCCCTGCCCTCCGAACTGTTTAATAATTCTGAAGATCATCTCTATATTGCAGGGGTTTAGTCCTAGAATGCGGCTTTTCAGCTTCAGTGCATAACGCGGGTCGGCTCCGTCTCTCACTTCACCAAGCCCGTAAACACCCTGGTTAGTATCGATCCTTATTATCGCAGTTCCTCCCAGTACCGTTGTAAGTGCATAACGCATGTCAGTGATCTTAAGCTCAGACGGGGCAGATGCACGGTTTACATTTGAAGTCATATGGGAAATAGTATCCTCCACAGGCATTTTCATGAAGCCACCTATTGCAATTCCTCCCATGGCGGCTTTTTTGATAAAGCTCCTGCGACTGTCGGTATGTTTTTGCCGGTTTAATTTTGAATCTGTTTCTGCATTATCATCACACGATGGAATGATTTTATCATTTGGTTTATTAATAATATTTCTCATGACATTGTTTGGTTTAGTTCTATCAGTAAGCGTGCCCGAAAAGCCTATAATACTATAAGATCAGTAGTGTCAATTGTAAGTTGCGAAGTTTTAAACGGATTCCTTTTATCAGTCTGGGATAATAAACCCGGGTAACCTGATAAATAGAAGCATATTTATTTAATAATTTCTCTCCTTAAGGTAGTTATCAAGTTCCTCTTTAGTCATTGGCAATTTACCCGGGTAGTGATTCAGCCAGTCAAGGAAGTCCTTTTTAATTTCCTCTGTCCACTGGCTGTCTATCTGCCCGGCGAGGTATTTCTTTTCCCTGAGACGCTGGTGTCCGAATTCATCTCTTAGTGAGGTTACCTCCGATGTGAGTACAAGTTCTTCAACCAGGCCGGCGGGTATAAATATTACTCCGTACTTTTTGGCCAGGACAACATCACCTGGTAATACTGTTGCACGTCCTATCCTTACAGGAGCGTTTATGGAGGTAAGCATCATCTGCTGTATATATGAAGGATCTGAGCCTTTTATCCAACCGTTGAAGCCCTTTATCTCAGACAGACCCTCCATGTCGCGAACCGAGCCAAAGAATATGACACCACGTTGTGATTTGGCATATATTGAGTTTCCAAGATTATCGCCGATGAGTGTGCCGTCGACTATTTTACCATACCCGTCAGCCACATATACATCTCCATTGGTGAGTATGTCTATGGGCCATGAATTTGTTCCGCCCTGTTGTGCCCGGTTTTCCTTTTTACCCTGTTCCTTTACATATTCCTGAAGGTCGGGCCGTAATGGCATGTACTGTGCTGTAACAACCCTTCCGGTCATTACCTCTCCTGGTTTAATTATTGTCCAGTCACCTTCATACTGGTTCTGGTAGCCTTTGTTTCGAAGAACACCCCAGGCTTCCTCTATTGATATATTTTTAAGTCTTTCCAGAAGGGCATCCGATACCTTTGGTCTTCCGTCGGGTAACCTTTCTCCCTTCCATTGGGGAGTAAGTGCTTTAATATACTCCGGTGAGGAGCCAACATTTTGAGCATAAGAGAATAAACAACTCAGTAAAAAGAGTGTGAGAATAGTGATTTTCCTGTTCATGATGGTTAGGTTTTTTGGTATTGTAAATTACAAAATTACGATAACATTACAAACCCAAAAAAAACTGCCAGTGGGAGGAAGGGATCAGGCAGGGGGAATTATTAAAAATCTATCATCACTTTCATGGCCCAGTCGGCGTAGGCTGCTACAAGATAGAAGGCTTTTTTTGTCTCTGAGAAGGAGAACCTGTGTGAAACCAAGTTGCTTACATCAATCGTTCCGTTTTTCATCATCTCTATGGCAGCGGCAGTGCAATCGACCTGACGACGTATAAACTGAAGTGAAAGTTCTTTTCGTCTCGTCTTTTCAACATTCATCGACCAGTTGTCAAATTCAGGAATTCCTACAACAACAAGTTTCCCTCCTGGTTTAAGTACTTCAACAGCCTGGTCGAAGGCTTCCTGCTGTCCGCAGCATTCGAATACTATATCCGGGCCATGTGGTTCGCTTCTTAATATCTTGTCAACAATATCCTCTTCCACGGGGTTCCCCGTGAGTGATGCTCCCTCTTTTTCCGCTAGTGACAGCCTGGCGTCTATCTTATCCGTGACA
>JBJKPQ010000116.1:0-39281 GCA_046706305.1 Bacteroidales bacterium | reverse complement strand
AGCTTATTCCGTCATAAAAGATCTTTATGTTCAAGGTATGATATCGTTGAAAATTATAGTTACCATATTGCCCTTTTCACTGAATTCGATTTCATCAGCAAGATGTGACATAAGGTAAATTCCCCTCCCGTTTAATTCTTCAATATTTTCAGGAATTGTCGGGTCCTTAATTTCTTCCGGACGGAAACCGTTTCCCTCATCGGTTATTTTGATGCTCAGATTCCTTTTTACCAAAGCAATTTCAATATCAACATTTTTCCCCGGATCCGATTTATTTCCATGCACTATAGCATTATTTACAGCTTCAAGAGCTGAAACCAGAATTTTACCATAACTGTCCTTGGTAATACCAATCTCGCTGGTCGTTTCATCTATCATATTTTCTACAATACGAAGATTCCCTATTTCTGACCCTATTTTAATTTTCTTATACATAAAATATCTAAATGCTCCCCTTTATACTGAATAAATAAATATTTGTTTCATCGAAACACTCAATTTTTCGAAATCCACTGCTCCGGATCGAGATACTTTGAATCAAATATCATAAACTTCAAAACACTGCTGTTATCCGCAGCAGCATCAGAGTAAACTTCACCAATTACCTGCTTCGTATCAACTTTGTCACCAGCCTTTACTTTTACATTCACAAGATTGGCATAAACCGACATAAATTTACCATGTTTTATTATAACCGTCATATTTGCCCCTGAAATTGCAAAAACTTTTGCAACTTCTCCTTTAAAAATACTTCTTGCATATACTTTTCCTGAACTTGTTATTTCAATTCCAATATTATCTTCAGTAAGGTACTTCAGGACAGGATGCTTATGAACACCAAAATGGCTTGTAATAATGCCCTTATCAACAGGCCATGGTAAACGTCCCCTGTTCTCGGCAAAATTATCTCCAATAAGTTTTTCTTCCGGTGTAGCTTCACTACCTGATGCTTTCTTTTTTTCAGCCGCAATTAATCTCGCAATTTCACTTTCAATTTTTCTTGCTATTCTCTTCTTTTCCTCCAGCTCTTTCCTAAGCTGCTTCTCTTTCTTTCCCAGGGTCTGAACCATAATGTTCATTCTTCTCTGTTCAGACTGAAGCATAACCTTTTGCTTTTCTTCCTTGCTTTTCAGATCGGAAACCTTTGCCAGATCATCTTCCAGCCTTTTCTTTGTCTGCCCAATCTGATCCTTTAATTCCTGTATAACTTCTGCCTGTCTGCGCCTGTATTTTGTTATTTGTTGTAAATACTTAAGACGTTTATATCCCTGGTTAAAATCTTTGGCAGATAAAATATAGACTATTTCCGGATTACCTTTTTCCAGTTTATATGAGCGCAAAACAGCCTTCCGGTAGTCATCCTTAAGAACTTCAAGGTCGCTTTCCATCATTTCAATTGCAAGAGTATTCAGGTCTATTCTTTGCGATAACAAATCTATCTCCTGCCTCATATTTCCTATTATCGACTCCCTGAGTACCAGCTTATTACCAATAATTTTAACAGCACTTATACTCTGACTCTTTTCCTGGGCCGTTTCCCTGAGAAGATTATCAACATATTTAATATCGTCTAAAGCCCTGGTCCTTTTTTGTTCAAGATCGGCCCTGCTTTGCGCTGTTAAACTGGTGTATACAAAGAAAAGAAATAAAGCTGAAATAAATATATTCTTAAATATCAGCTTATTAAAAAAATTCTTTCCCTTCTCAATCAAGCAGCTCATCAAATTACGCCGACAGCTTTATTTAGTTTAATAATTGTTTTTCATACCCCTTCCCGGGAATAAAAGTAATGTTTCCTTCCCATGGATATTCTATCTTATCAATATTTATGCTCATTTGCGCATTAATATCATAATACTTTACCAATATCCTTGAAGCCATAATACCTCCATCCCTTCTTATAAAATCAAAAAACCTAAGCTCTGCAGTTTTTGCCCTTTTGTCATTATAAAGGTCTGCTCCAACTAACTTATTCTTATTACAGTCTATAAGATATTCAGTAAGAATACCTTTTAAAGATACTCCAAGACTGGCTTTTCCCTGCTTGCAATTAATCTCCTTAACATTGTTTCCGCTTCCTTCGATATAATCACCTATCAATAAGGGAAAATATTCTGCAGGCACGCCATAGTTTCTCTTAATAAAACCGGGTTTTCCGTAATATAAAATTCTGTTTATCCTGTCATTAACAAGCACAGTGTCGCGATCGATATATATCCGAGCTACTTCAATTCCTGTCTTTGTCCTTATACTGATTAATGACTGACCAGATATTTCGTATTTCCATGATGCTATAAATCTTTCTCTCTCTCCACCCCTCCTTATTTCGACTTCAGCTTTTTGTATATAGAAGCTGTTTTCAGACAAGTTTCTTTCTTTTAATTTTACGTCCGGTTCACTATTAATATTTTCAGTTTGTATTGCATGCCGGTTCGCCCCGCTCTTTTTTAAAACCGAACAGGATGTAATCAGAGTCAAAACAAATGTTATAAGTACTATCTTGTACAATCGTTAATTTCCTTTTCCAGGTTTACTTTGGTACTGTCAAGTTTTATTGCCTGTTTCCAGTTTTCAACAGCCAGCTTGCATTTTCCCTGCTTTTTCAGAATATATCCATAATGCTCGTAATATTCAGCACTTAAGGTATTTCCCTGACTTATAATTTTTTGCATTATTGCAGCAGCATCCTTTGTCTTCCCTCTTTTATAAAGAACCCACGCATAGGTATCGAGAAACGTATTATTATCCCCTTCCTCCGATATTACCTTTTTAATCATCTCTTCCGCCTCTTTAAGCTTCATATCCTGCTGGGCAAGATAATAAGCATAATTGTTAAGTACAGTAAGATCATTATTGTTATATTTTAAAGCCTGATCAAAGAGTTCGAAAGTTTTTTTGTAATCCTTCATCCTGTAGTAAATATCAGCTCTCATTGTTATTACCTGAACAAGTGAATCCTTATTATCACCCGCCAGAATTTCGGCCTTTTTCAATTCATCCAGAGCCACTGAATACTTCTTTTCTTCCATTGCTCCATTGGCATATAGTACTTTTGCGAGGTATGACGTATTAAATTTCGTAGCACATTTTTCCCCCCAATCCATAAGATTCTTGTAATCTGCCTCCTGTAAATATACAAGCAATAATTTTTCCCAGGCATAATAATCATCAGGCAAAGCGGTAACAATATTTTTAAGCAGATCGGCTGCCTCTTTTAGCCGGTTTTCCTTTATAAGCAACTCGGGACGAAGTAGCGGAACAATATAATCTTTATCGTAATTTGCCTCCAGTACAGTAATTGCATTCATAATCCTGTCGCTGAAATCATTATCAGTTCCGGGGAGATCTATAAGCCTGGCTATTAATGCTACTTTATTCTGTCTTGTTACCTTTTCATTAAGAATCACCTGGTTAAGGATCAGAAACAGATCGTCATAATTTTTTGTTTCTATAAGAAAATTGCATAATGCCAGCTGAGTTTGTGGGTCATCAGGATTATCTTCAAGTATACTGTCATAAACCGACCGGGCCATATCATTCTCACCAAGAGACCTGTATACTTCGGCAAGGATCCCATTATATACTATATTACCCGGATCCAGCTTTAATAACTCTTTAGACTTAGTCAGGGCCTCCTGATATTTTTCCTCCGCCATAAGGCATTTAATAGATGAGATTGTAGATTCCTCATTTATACCATATTTAGTATCGAAGCCATTAAAAATATCATATGCCTTACCATACCTGCCATCTTCATAATAGAGATTTCCCAGTGCAAGCTCAAGATTTTTCCTCTCCGGAAATAGATTCACAGCCTTTTGATAATAAATAATTGCACTATCGATATCCTTCTGTTGGTAGTAAACACTTGCCAGCATTGTAAGATACCAAACATTCTTACCATTAATACTAATAGCCTTTTTTATAAAATCCTTACCATCTTTAACGTCACCGTTCATTAAGACAATTTGTGCCATCTGATAATACGAAGCATCACTTCCCGGATTTATCTTTATACATTGTTCAAAATACTTCAATGCATCGCCAACATTTCCAAGTAGTTTCTGCTTAATTGCTTCAACATAAAAGTAACTATACGACGCTTCATCAAAGCCCATTTCTGTTGCAGCCTTACTTGATGATGGTACAATTTTCTTAGTACAAGCGGTACCGGCAATAAAAATAACCACCAGTGTAAAAATCAAACTTTTTATTTTCATATCTATTCTTTTCCTGTATGTCCGAATCCCCCGGAGCCTCTTTCAGTCTCTACAAGAGTATCAACTTCAATCCATTCTGCCTTTTCATGCCTGGCAATTATCATCTGGCAAATTCTCTCACCATCCTTTATAACGAAATCCTCCTGCGATAAGTTCACAAGAATAATACAAATCTCGCCTCTATAATCTGAATCAATTGTTCCTGGTGAATTAAGTACAGTAATCCCTTTCTTTATTGCAAGTCCGCTGCGTGGGCGTATCTGAGCTTCAAATCCGACAGGTATTTCTAAAAAAAGGCCGGTGGGTATGAGCTTTCTTTCCATTGGATGCATTATAATTTCATCATCTATATTTGCCCTGATGTCCATACCCGCCGAAGCAACAGTAGAATAAGCTGGCAATTCATGCTTCGATTTATTTACTATTCTGATATTCATTATGGTGTTGTAAAGATTTTAACTGCAAATATATCCTTAAAGGATCACTTTAAAGAACTCAACCTGATATTTAACCAAATTTTATTAAAATGAAAACCAATATTTTCGTGTATCATTCAAAGTTAAATATCTTTGCAATCACTTTTACATGTTGTTTTCCTACATAAAACATAAGTCATGAACAGGACAATTAAAAAAATATTACTTCTTCCCCTTATTTTAGTAGTTTTTGCATGCAAATCCCAGACAGGCAATGAAAATACTTACATTCTGATGAAAACTACTATGGGAGATATTAAACTAAAATTATATGATAATACTCCCGTCCACCGTGACAATTTTATAAAGCTTGTAAAATCAGGTTTTTACGATGGTATCTCCTTCCACAGGGTCATAAAGGATTTTATGATCCAGGCAGGCGATCCTCTAACAAAAACAGGTTCCTCTGTTGCATTACCTGATTCTCTGCAGACTTATACCATACCCGCCGAGTTCAATTCAGAAGATTTTCATAAACGTGGAGCTCTTGCAGCTGCAAGGGAAGGTAATGATATAAATCCTGATATGCGTTCCTCAGGAACACAGTTTTACATAGTACAGGGAACTAAATTAAATGATTACGAGCTTGACCAGGCTGAAAAAAAAATAAACTCCAATATTAAACAGGCTGAATTTAACCGTTTAATGAAAGAAACTGCTGACAGTGCCAAAATGGGAGGGAAGGACCTTTCAGACGGCGAAATACAGGAACTTGCTTCTGTAAAGATGTTCGATTACCTTACATCGCATGATGATTATAAAATTTCACCTGAACACAGGGAAGTTTATAAAACTTCGGGAGGAGTTCCCCGGCTTGATGCTACCTATACTGTTTTTGGTGAAGTTGTTAGCGGGATGGATGTTGTTGACCGTATTGCTTCAGTTACAACAGACAGTAATGATAAGCCTGTAGAGGATGTAAAAATACTGAAAGCAAGAATTACAAAGAATTAAATTAAAGTGCTAAACATGCTTGATAAATTATCAGAATTAGAAAAGGAGATTCAATCGGCTACATTTGGTTCCCCCTCTGAAGCAGAGGAGTTCCGTTTAAAATATCTTAGCAAAAAAGGGATCTTTTCTGTATTATTTGAGGAATTTAAAAATGTCCCTGTTTCAGAAAAAAAAGAGACGGGAAAGAAATTAAATCTCCTTAAGCAATCGGCTCTTGAAAAGTATAACTCTATCAGGGAGTCATTCAATATGTCCGATAATATTTCCGAAGGGATAGATCTTACACGTCCTGCTTTCCCTTATTCATCGGGAAGCCGGCATCCCATATCAATAGTCAGAAATGAAATAATAGATATCTTCGGTCGATTAGGGTTCACAGTTTCGGAGGGGCCAGAAATTGAAGATGATAATCATGTCTTCACTAATCTGAATTTTGCACCTGAGCATCCTGCCAGGGACATGCAGGATACCTTTTTTATATCGAGACATCATGAGGAAGATTCTGATCCTCGCGATATCCTTCTTCGTACACATACATCATCTGTACAGGTGAGGGTAATGCAGAGCACGAAGCCCCCGATACGCACAATATCGCCCGGTCGTGTATTCAGGAATGAAGCCATTTCAGCCCGGGCTCATTGTATTTTCCACCAGGTTGAAGGTCTCTATATAGATGAAAATGTCTCATTTGCCGATCTCAAACAGACGCTCCTTTTCTTTGCACGGGAAATGTTCGGAAAAAATACCGATATAAGGCTCAGGCCTTCATATTTTCCTTTTACCGAACCATCAGCAGAAATGGATGTAAGTTGTAAAATATGTGGTGGTAAGGGATGTAATGTATGCAAATACACAGGCTGGCTCGAGATACTCGGTTGCGGAATGGTTCATCCCAATGTGTTGGAAGCTAGTAATATAGATAGTAATAAATATACAGGTTTTGCATTTGGTATGGGTATTGAAAGACTGGCAATGTTAAAATACCAGGTAAATGATTTAAGGCTTTATTTTGAAAATGATATAAGGTTTTTGAATCAGTTTAAAACTGCATTTTAGAAATGATTAATTATATTAGGTTATTTGTTAATATTTCCATTTTAATCGAGAATATTCAATGAAACAACAGGAAAATAATCTGCCCCTTTGTGAGAAATGTGCCTTTGATAATGGGTCGATATTCAGGCATCTGACGCAGGAAGAATATGTTCTCCTTAATTACGAAAAAGATTATCGCAATTATAAACGAGGGGATATTCTTTACCAGGAAGGTAACAGGATAAGTGGTTTCTTTTGCATAAACAGTGGCATAATAAAAGTATTTAAAACAGGCTTTGACGGGAAGGAACAGATAATACGTTTTGCCAAGGCTGGTGAGATAATCGCATACAGAAGTGTATTAAGCAGTGAACCCGCATGTACATCTGCGAAAGTAATTGAAGATTGCCAGGTTTGTTTTATACCCTCTGAAATCTTGATATCACTAATAAAAAGTAACTCAGAATTTTCTCTTGATCTGTTAAAACTTGCCTGTCATGAACTGGGTGAAGCCAACTCTTTTATTACAGATATCGCACAGAAAACAGTAAGGGAAAGGCTTGCCGAGATTCTACTCTTGCTTGTTACTGACTTTGGTCTTGATGAAAATAATTACCTCAACATTTCCCTTACACGTGAGGAGCTGGCAAACATTGTAGGTACAGCCACAGAGTCGGTAATACGTTTATTATCTGAATTTAAGACCGACAAGCTTGTTGAATTAAACGGCAGACGTATTAAGATCCTTAATAAAAAAGGACTCGAAAAGATCAGTAATGTTTTCAACTGATTTTAAAAGAGTGTTCCCGGCATATTATATCCGAACTGTCTGCCCAGATGTTTATAGGCATGTTCTGTTGCCTCTCTTCCCCTGGGTGTCCTTTTAATATAGCCCTCTTTTATCAGAAAAGGTTCATAAACCTCCTCAATAGTGCCGCTGTCCTCACCAACGGCAGTTGATATTGTATTAATACCAACCGGTCCTCCACTGAATTTATCAATAATAATTGTAAGAATTTTATTATCCATTTCGTCAAGGCCGTTATGATCAATATTAAGTGCATTAAGACCATATCTTGTAATATCAAGGTCTATTTTCCCTGAACCTTTTACCTGTGCAAAATCTCTTATACGTCTCAGGAGGGCGTTAGCAATTCTTGGGGTTCCCCTGCTCCTTCTGGCTATCTCCACGGCAGCATTTTCGTCAATATTGACATTCAGTATCCCGGACGATCTCTTTACTATACCTGTTAATATATCATGGTCATAATATTCGAGATGGAAGCGTATTCCGAATCTGGCTCTCAACGGACTGGTCAACAGGCCCGATCGTGTTGTGGCTCCTATCAATGTGAAATTATTCAGTGAGAGCTGCACACTTCTTGCACTCGGACCCTTATCAATCATAATATCGATATGATAATCCTCCATTGCCGAGTAAAGGTATTCCTCAACAACCGGACTGAGTCTGTGAATTTCATCTATAAACAGGACATCACCTTCCTGCAGCCCGGTAAGTAAACCGGCAAGATCACCAGGCTTGTCAAGAACCGGTCCGGAAGTGACTCTCAGGCTGACTCCCAGCTCATTAGCTATTATAGCCGCCAGAGTTGTTTTACCAAGCCCGGGAGGACCATGTAAAAGAACATGATCGAGTGACTCTCCTCTTTGTTTTGCGGCTGTAACAAAAACCGAGAGGTTTTCAATTACCTGTTTCTGACCTTTAAAATCATTGAAATTTAATGGACGCAATTGTTTTTCAAACTCCTTATCGGTGACTGAAATTTCTTCTTTTCTGATATTGAGATTATCGTCCATACATCGAATCACTTATTTAATGACAGTTGTATTATTCTTTGGCAATTTTATCCTTACTCCGTTAATACTAAGCTCAGCATCATTCCTGTAAGTTATCAGAAGAGCAGTTGTACCGTCTTCATTATATTTCTTCCAGGTACGTTCTTTCATACCGTTTTTGTAATACTGTTCTTCCTTTATTTTACCTGATTCATAATAAAATGTCTGTCTTCCATCGGGATTACCCTGTATATAATTTCCTTTAAATTTTGGTTTTCCGTTATCATAATATGACTTCCATTCACCGTCCCTTAATCCCATTATATATTTTCCCTCTTCGGAAAAGTTTCCATAGTTATATTTCCATAAACCGTTTTTTTCTCCATCGGCATATTGTCCCTGTGCTATAACTTTACCCGTATCCGAATATTCAGTGTATAATCCATCCCTTCTTCCCTGGAAATATTCTTCCTCTCTCCTTATATTACCATCAGCATAATACCAGGTCCATAAACCGTCAGGTCTGCCACTGTTGTATGCCCCTGTTTGTTCAGTCTTTCCGTCTTTTCTTAAAAATTTCCATTGTCCCGTCCTTCTGTTATCAAGATACTGACCCTCAGCCTGAATTTTACCGTTGGAATAAAGATCCTTCCATTTACCGTTTCTGTTACCAGCCTCATCAACAATGCCTTCAGAAAGCAGGAGCCCGTTATCGTTATAAATTAATGCATTGGTTACTTTACCTTCCTTATTGAATTCCCTGTGAATTCCTACAGGAATACTATCCCTGTACGGACCGCTGTAAATAATGTTACCGTCTTTATCGTACCTGTTCCTGACCTCTATATCCGGTTCATCCTCAACATTTGATTTTACAATAGCCCCGTTATCATAAAGCATTGTAAGAACAAGCTTTCCCTTTTCATTATATTCCTTATAATAGCCATTCAACTGGTTATCAACATATGATTTCTCACATTTAATAATACCATTAGGGTAATATTCCTTCCAGTCTCCCTGTTTTAATCCGTTTTTATCGACCCTGTTTATTTTTTCACGGCTTACCATAAAATCATTACTATATTCGAGGAGCGATACTATATTACCTTCTTCATCATACTCCTTTGAAAGCCCTTCTTTTTTCCCTGAATTAAAAGGAATAGTCTGTTTAATTTTGCCGTCGGGATAATATATATACCCTGTTCCTTCTTTTTTGTCGCCAGCAAACAGTTCTTTTGAATAAACATAAACGCCATTTACAGGGTCTTTTTTGTACTTAAGGTACCATCCGTTTTTCTTACCGTAGAGGTAGCTGATCTTTTCAGTTGTGTCACCTGCCTGATCGAAGAAGACCCAGATACTGTCGAGCATGAAATTTGTTCTTTTTCCTTCTGATTTCAATACTCCCGTAACATAATATGACTTCCAGAATCCTTCTGGTTTGCCATTTTTTATCAGACCTTCACTTGAAACTGCACCATTTGGGTATTTAAAAACATGATAACCATCTGCCAGGCTTGTTGTCTCCTGTGAAAAAACATTCTGACCAATTAAAATGATACCCAATAAATAAACAAGTTTCTTCATGTGTAAGTAATCTTTATTAAAAGTACACATATAACCCGCAATTTTATACCTATATCAGTATTTATGTTTGTAAAGACTTACGGGATTTAAAATACATGGCTTATTTAGCCCGATATTTCCAACATTTTCCTGATAGGGTGAGCTGCTCTTTCCATCAAACCTTTATCAATCACTATTTCAGGAGATTCATTTATCATGCAATTATATATTTTTTCCATTGTAATTAGTTTCATGAAACTGCACTCGCTGCAGCCACACGTTGAATCAACAGGGGGAACCGGAATAAAAGCTTTATTATCATTTTCCTTTTTCATCTGGTGAATAATCCCTGGTTCTGTTGCAACAATAAATGTTGAAGAACCTTCATTTTTTACATAATCCAGCATAGCTCCGGTAGATCCGATATAATCTGCAACCAGCCTTACAGGCAATTCACATTCAGGATGAACGATTATTTTTGCATCTTTATTTTCCTCTTTCAGTTCTAAAATTGCTTTCAGCGAAAACTCTTCATGAACATAACAGGTTCCTTTCCATACAACAATATCTCTTCCTGTTTCATTAAGCACATAATTACCAAGGTTCCTGTCAGGAGCAAAGATTATTTTTTCATCCTCAGGTAAGGATTTTACTATATCAACTGCATTAGAAGATGTACATATAATGTCCGACATAGCCTTAATTTCGGCATTTGTATTAATATAAGATATAACAGTCCTGCCTGGGTAATCATTAAGGAATTTTTCAAAATCTTCAGGTTTACATGAATCGGCAAGAGAACATCCTGTTTCCATATCGGGTAAAAGCACTTTTTTACCTGGAGCAAGAATTTTTGCCGTTTCTGCCATAAACCTTACTCCTGCAAAAACTATAATATCAGCTGAGTTTGATGCCGCTTTCTGTGATAGTGCAAGACTGTCACCAACAAAATCGGCTATATCCTGTATATCACCGGTCTGATAATAATGTGCCAGTATAATAGCATTTTTTTCAGCTTTAATCCTGTTGATCTCTCTCTTTAAATATTCTTTCTGATCCATTTTCTTCTCTCAAATTTCTCCATTCTGAATGGTTTGTAAACTTAATCAATAAAAATCATATAGATTTTTGATAAAGCATTAATATCGTTTCGTTATTAACATTCTAATATCTTTAAGTAATTAAAATTTAAATTTTTTATGGTGATGATGATAGGCTGTTAATTGTGTTAAAAGATAAATCATATTTTCATTGCATTTATCATCATCAGTATTATCTCAACATGTTTTCAACATTTCGGAAATTATGCCATTTTTGAAAATCAGATGATTAATAAAGAAATTAACATTTGTTAGTAGTGAGTTATAAGCAGTGAAAATCTTTAGATTTTAATCCCGGCTGCGTTTATTTCGGGTTAATATTTGCATAAAATCTTTTCAAAAAAAGGCGGATTCCTGTTAATACCTGTTAATAAATCGCCGTTTTAGTGAAATCCGGAAAGTTATTAGTTTTAGCTATCAATTATTGACAGGTTATTCACAACATTATTAATAAAACTCTGGCGAGATCCATCACAATTTAAACAATGATAGGATGAATTTGTTATACGAAACGATCAGTAAGACTTCAATAAAAGATATCAGACTATTTTTTCTTTTAATCAATCAATTATAGTAATTTGCGGTCTGTTAGTGTTTCAACTTATTTTATAATAAACAATTGAAAAAGAAAAAGATAGCAATAGTAGCCGATCATGCGGGATATTTTCTTAAAGAGAAACTGTTAAAGTTTCTCATCAGGGAAGGTTATGATGTAAAAGATTTTGGTACTGATTCTGAGGAGCCGGTTGATTATCCCGACTACGGACACCATATGGCAACAGCTGTTTCTGCAGGTGAATATGACCTGGGGATATCTATATGTGGAACAGGAAACGGTATTAATATGGTTGTTAACAAGCATCCCGGTATCCGTAGTGCCTTATGTTGGAACGAAGAGATGGGCAGGCTGGCCAGGGCACATAATGATGCTAATATTTGTGCTCTTCCGGGAAGATTTATTTCTGAATCTGAGGCTTACCTTATTGTAAAGACTTTTTTAAATACAGAATTTGACGGGGGCAGGCACAAGCGCCGAATCGATAAAATTCCCATAAAGATATATTAATATGCTTTCTAATTCTTGCAGATATGGTATAAGGGCGGTAATATACCTGGCAAATCAGTCAAAATCATCCGGGAAAACAGGTATTAAAAAGATAAGCAGCGATCTTGATCTTCCGATGCCATTCCTTGCTAAAATACTTCAGCAGCTTGCGAAACAAAAAATACTCAGTTCATCAAAAGGGCCTCATGGAGGATTTTCAATACTTAGGGATCCAAAGAAAATTACCCTCCTGGATATAGTTACCTCAATAGACGGGCCTGATATCTTTACAAATTGTATAATGCATAATGATTCATGTGAATCGCTGAATAAAAAAAAGAATAAATGTCCCCTCCATGATGATTACGATCGTATTAGGAGAAGCATGATAGATGTTTTCAGCAATAAAACAATTTATGATCTTGTAATAAGAGCGAATGACCCTCGAAAGGTATCTATTTGACCACCCCTTCGCTAAACTTTGATTTCACAAGCAACCAAATTATAGCAGAAACGACTATCCCTGATAAATTAAACATTACATCGTAGATACTTGCTGTACGGGTTGTTGTGAATAAAGCCTGAAACAGCTCCATCAAAATACCATATGACAAGGGAATTAGTGCAACAAGAATAAGTTTCCTGAAGGCATGTAATTTATTACGGTTTTCAAGAATGATGACAGACATTAAACCGAAGTACATAGAAAAATGAACAATCTTATCAGTAAAAGGGAAATCGAGAAAAGATACTTTGTCAAAAGTATGGGAACTTGTAAGACTCAGGTAGAGAATTATAAGTGCAACTAAAATGGAAAATTTATTTTTTTTCAATTGATACCCGGATTAAATTATGCTTCAAATTTCAATTCTTTGCGTGATTAAATGAGATAACGGCAAGATAAACAAATGATAATTAACTGTTGTTAAAACAGGTAAATATTTATTCCGGACAAATTCATATTTAAGAAATACAGTACTTTAATTAACTTTGTGCTTTTACCTGATCAAAATGGCAGGAGTTTATATACATATTCCATATTGTAAAAAGCTTTGTTTTTACTGTGATTTTTACCATGTAATTACGCCCGAAAACAGGTCCCGCTATATCGATGCACTGGTTAAAGAGATAGCTAACAGAAAGGAATATTTAGGGACCGATCCGGTATCGACCATTTACATTGGGGGGGGTACACCCTCGGTTCTGTCAATAAATGATTTGTCGTCAATATTAAATGAGATCCACAGAGTTTTACTTGTTGAAGAAAAATGTGAAATTACTATTGAGCTTAATCCAGATGATGTTAATATTCAATACCTGGATGGATTAAAGGATCTGGGTATTAACAGGGTAAGTCTTGGCATTCAATCGTGGCGTGATTCTGATCTTAAGTTTCTCAACAGGAGGCATAATGCTTCAGTTGCCGAAAATGCTCTCAGGGATGTTATGAGGGCTGGTTTTGAAAATGTTACAATTGATCTTATTTATGGTATCCCCGGGATGAGTTTGGCAGACTGGTCATCAAACCTCGATAAAACGTTTTCCTTTGACATAAAGCATCTTTCAGCTTATCACCTTACGATCGAAAGAGGGACAGTCTTTGGTAAAATGCTGGAAAAAGGTCAGTTAAAGGAAGTTGATGAGGAGTTGAGTGTTTCTCTCTTCAACATACTTATTGAAAAAGCGGAAAAGGCCGGGTATATTCATTATGAAATCTCCAATTTTGGCAAACCGGGTTTTTTCTCACTGCATAATTCCAATTACTGGAAACAGGTTAATTATGTTGGTTTCGGACCATCCGCCCATTCTTTCAATGGATATTCGCGGCAATGGAATATAAGTGATGTAAGGGCATACATCAAAGCAATGAATTCGGGCAAACAATTTTACGAGAAGGAGGAACTGGATACCAAAACCAGGTTCAATGAGTATATCATGACTTCACTACGGACAATGTGGGGTATTGACCTTGATTTTGTCGAGAAGGTATTTGAGAAGGAAGGTTATGATTATGTCATTAATCTATCAGGGAAATTTATCAGTTATGGTTTGATGAAAAAGGAAAAAAATTCCCTGGTCCTTTCGAACCAGGGAAAGATGATATCGGATAATATTATTTCGGAATTTATGATGCCTGATTAACCATATTATCTTTTTGATAACATGAATGTTGTCCGTCCTATTATATTTCCTTCAAGATAAAGTTCCACACTATAGTTACCAACGATGAAGTCGCCTGTGTTATCAAGGAAGATACACATTTCTATATCCTGGTTCATATAATCTACCTCACGACTGGCAGAATAGACAAGCTTATTGCCCTTATAATCGAACATGTTATTGGAGCTGTTGGTAACAACAAGCGAATCTGGCCTTATTACCCGCATAAACACCTCTTTAGTGCCGGGTTTAGCCAATGGGTTTTCACGCAGAGTGAAGCATATTCTGAGCTTATCGATAAGGTTGATCCTTCTTGTTTCCTTTCTTTTCCTGTTAAGAGCAACAGCATTAATATCTTTAGCCTGTATAACAGATGCGATCTCTACCTTCGAAGAGAGTTCTTCCTTAACCTTCGACAGCTCCGAATTGGAGCTTCTGACCCTTGTCATCTGGGATCTGATTTCTGTGTTTTCGGCAACAAGAGCTTTATTCCTGGTATTGAGCGAGTCTATCTGTACAATGTAGCTTTTCATAATTTCTCTCATTGTTTTTATCTCGCTCTTGTATTTGATTATGAGCCGTACATCATTTGCATTAATGGCCAGGAGTTGTATAATCCTGTTCTTTTCTTTTTCGATACCTGCATTAAGGCTATCATTGTTTGTCTTAAGAGTATCATAAGCAAAAACCATTTTTCTTAACTCATTGGCCAGGGAATCCTTCTCATGTGTCAATACTGTTTCCATTTCAACCATTTTATGCCTCTGGTCAAAATACATGAAAACGATGAAAAGCAATACTACTGCAAGGATAATACTTGTGGCAATCATTTTTATCGGAGCACCCTTTGCCTTTCCATTTCCGGCCGGTGCATTCTCAGGTGCATTATTATTTGTCTCTGTCATCCGTTTTACGTGTTATTCAGATTTTCATTACAAAATTAGTAATATCTGAAGAATATCAAGGGTATTATCATTCAGGAAAGTAACTTTTCGATATTCACCAGCCTTAATTTCTCCTTTGTTGCCTTGTAACCGACAAGAAAAAGTTCATGGGCTTTTTCAGGATCAAGTATACCGTAATTTCTGAGTTCAAGAGGCGCAACAAAAAGATCGAACTTTTTGATTTTTTCAAGTATCTCACGCGACATACTAAGCATAAAGGCTCGTTCGGCGATACTGATAAGGCCGCTTATTTTCTCTATATATCCCACAGGATTAACGAACGACCCGATAAGATGCTTGCATTTATCTTCAAGAGGCTGTACCGGAAGATTATCCAGCACACCTCCATCAACATACGAGATATTATTGATCTTCACAGGCTGAAAAAGAACCGGTATGCTGGCAGAGGCAATTACGGGGTCCAGCAATTTTCCCTGTGAAAAATATACGGCTTTCCCGTTATTTAGATCAGTGGCTGTTACGTACATTGGTAATTTCAGATCGCTGAAAGTATTAGCACGAAGATGCGTCCGGAGAATTTTAGAAATACCGTTAAGCTGCAGAAATCCTTCTCTTGGCATGGCCGGCCTCATGTAGTCGAGCCTGCTGTGTGAATTCATTATATCAAGTATTTCCCGTGGAGTATATCCGTCGGCATACAGCACACCTACAAGGGCCCCGGCACTTGTTCCGGCAATAATATCCGGAAATATGCCTTCCTCGTTCAGTGCCTGCATAAGACCAAGATGTGCAAAACCTCTTGCACCTCCGCCGCTTAACACAAGCCCTGTTTTGTATTCAAAATCACCCATTTTTCAACTTGTATAATTTTCAGAAAATACTTATAAGTAATTTAATATTAAGATACGTAACAACAACGGCAATAAAAATCAGCAGCCACTTCAAAAAACTACTGTTTGCATACTTACCCATTACTTTTTTTGAGGAGGTAAGATATATCTGTATTGCGATTGTAAAAGGAAGCTGTATGCTCAGAAAAACCTGTGAAAGGATCAGACCCTTAAACGGGTCGGAAATAAAAAATATTATAAGAAGGGCCCCAACAAGAGAAACCAGGACACCGATCCTTGAATGGTTATCTCTTACATCGTATGGCTCACCGTACATTCCTGAAACAATAGACCCCCCGGCCATCCCCGAGGTAATTGTTGAAGCCACGCCGGCAAAAAGGAGAGCCATGGCAAATACAACTGAGGCATTGGTGCCAAGTAATGGTTCCAGCAGCTTTTCAGCCTGCTGGAGTTCATCTACCTTCTGGTTGTGGGTAAAAAATGCAGATGCCGCCAGTATAATCATTGCACTGTTAATAGCCCAGCCAACAACCATTGAGAACAAAGTATCGGCAAATTCATATTTAAGCTGCTTCCTGATTACCTTATCGTCCTGGATGTTCCATTGCCTGCTCTGGATAATTTCTGAATGTAAAAACAGGTTATGCGGCATTACCACAGCCCCCAAGACACTCATAATAAGCAATATAGAGCCCTGTGGTATTGATGGTTTAACCCACGATATGCCTGCTTCAACCCAGTCGACATTAACAAGAAACAATTCGTACAAAAATGATAATCCGATAATGGAAACAAAACCAATTATCCATCTTTCTATCTTTTTATAAGAGTTGGAAAAAAGCATTATCATAACGAAAACAGTAACCAGGACTGCTCCAATCTTAACAGGAACATTAAAAAGCATATTAACAGCAATGGCTCCGCCAAGTATTTCAGCCAGAGAAGTTGAGACCGAAGCCAGTACTGCAAAGGAGAGTACAGATTTTGACATCCAGGGTTTAAGGTAAATTGTAGCAGCCTCCGACAGGCATAACCCGGTGGCAATTCCCAGGTGGGCCACATTATGCTGCAAGACTATAAGCATAATAGTTGACAGAGTGACAACCCATAAAAGCGTATAACCATAATCGGAACCTGTCGCAATGTTTGCTGCCCAGTTACCCGGATCGATAAATCCTACGGTGACAAGAAGTCCGGGACCAATATATTTTAATATATCAAGAGCACCGTAACCGGGACTATGATCCCGTCTCTTAAGGTCTCTTATTAAGTTGAATATATTAAATATATCCTTCATACTTAGTTAAATGGAACTTATGCTTTCTCCTATTTTGTAAAAATGTTCCGGGCATGTTTTATTATCACACAAATATAAACAATGGAAATTAATTTTGTTTTTATTGTTGAGTGTGCCATATTTAAACCGGGAAAAATTTGCTGGATAATCATTATATGTTTCACCTCTAAATTTATCAGTTATGCAATTTTTGTTAACAGCATACGACGGTACAGATGATCAGGCACTTGATAGAAGGATGAAGGTAAGGTCTGAACACCTGGAAAATGTTGAAAAGATGAAAAAAGATGGAGTCTTCATGTTTGGTGGTGCTATTCTAAGCGATGATGGTAAGATGATAGGTTCCATGATTGTTTATGAGTTTCCCGATCGCCGGGCACTGGATGAAAGGTTAAAGGACGAACCATATATCAATGGTAAAGTCTGGCAAAAAATTGACATAAGGCCTTTCAGGCTGGCAAAACATGTTTAAGGCATGAATATCAGGAAATTTACACCAGCAGTTGATAAAAGAGTCCTGGTACTTCTCTCGGGCCTCATGTGGTGCGGAGTAAGTGTAATGCTGATCAGGTATGCAGTAAACTGGCTATCAGTTCTCAGGGCAGGGCAGAGGATAATGTATTATGCAATAGGGTATCTTATTGCTATCCCTATTCATATGTTTGGATTCTCCAGGATAGCCGATAAAAACATTAACAGGCTGATGCCTCTGGAAAAGAAAAGATGTGTTTTTGCCTTTATGTCCTGGAAGAGCTATATTATTGTTGTGGTTATGGTAACTATGGGAATTACTCTCAGGCATTCATCCCTTCCCAAACAATATCTCTCATTAATATATAATGGCATAGGGCTGGCCCTGTTTTTATCGGGACTTAAATATCTTAAAGTTTTTTATAAAGCTCTTATTGTTTAATATACCTGGCAGATGCTTTATTTATCTTCCGGCGTTTTACAGTATCTCATAACAGCTCCGAAGACTTCTCTTCTTACAGGGTTGACATTATAATACGCCCCGCTTTTCTGCAATCCTATATTCTGACGGTTGATCAGAAGAATAATAGACATATTATATTCGGGGATTACACAAATGCTTGTACCTGTAAAACCGGTATGTCCGAAAGTTCCTGCCGGACCGTTCTTCATAAAGGAATCATCCGGATCCATCATCCACCCCAGGCCATTATGAAATTTATCAGGAGTAAGGAAAGCATTAATTGTTTTTTCCGAAATAAACTGTTTTTCTCCCACTCTTCCCCCGTTTTTAAGCATGTCCACAAGCTTTTGTATGTCGTCGGCTGTTGAAAACAATCCTGCGGCTCCTGATATCCCACCGTTTGCATACCAGGTATTACCGTCATTGACTTCCCCCCGGAGAGTGTACTGCCGCCAGCCCGACCAGCTGTCCGGATCGAGACCTTTGACCGTATAGCCAAGGGAGGAATCTGTTACCATCCTGTGTTCGTAAGGGTTTCCATGGGAGGTGGCAGCTATTCTGCTGAACCTTCCTGTTTTAAGAGGATTATAGACTGTGGAATCCATTCCGAGAGGTTTGAAGATATTCTCTTCTTCAAATTTATCAAGCGGCATGCCTGATACTTTCTCAATAATTTCTCCCAGAAGCATGAAGCCCAGATCGCTGTAACTCCTCCGTTCGCCTACAGGATATTTGAGAGGAAGGCCGCTTATTACCTTATAGGTATCGATTCTGTCAGAGCTGCGGTAATAAAGCGGATACCACTCGGTGAGACCTGCTGTATGAGTAAGAAGGTTACGCAATGTAACACTCTTTTTTTCCGGGGTATTAAAGGCAGGGATATACTTATAAACAGGGTCGTCGGGATTAACAAGCCCCCTGTCTGTAAGGAGCATAATGGAAGTTGTTGTGCCAACGACCTTTGTAAGCGATGCGAGATCAAAGAGATGACTGACTGTCATTTTTTCCGGCGGATCGAGAAGCTTATGGTTAAAATCATATTTTTGGGCATATCCCATTGCATTTTTATAAATAACCTTGTTCCCTTGTTTAATAAGTATTACAGCACCCGGAATTTTGTTGCTGTCAATCTGGCTTTGAAGGATAGAATCAACGGATGTAATGAGTATTTCCCTGGGTGATAACACTTTATTGCACGACAACAATGCCATGGTAATCAATAAAGCTGCTACTGTAATGTTGATATACTTCTTCATATGTAATTAATTTATTTACCTGACTGATGTTTATAACCCATACGGGGGCCTGCTGTTTTTCTCATCAGCAGTTCGGAGAATCCATCTGTCACAAAGTTATCAAGTTCACCGACAAGTTTAAAGCCGAAATCATAATAAAGTTTAATTGCTCCCTTATTAAATGAGGATACACAAATGAATATATTGGGAGAGAACTCGAGTATTCTTTTTTCGCTGAAATGCAATAGTTTTGTACCTAGGCCTTTCCCCCTGTGGTTCTCGTCAATGCATAGTGTCTGAATATAACCCGAAAAAGTACCAAGCACCTGTATTATAACAAACCCGGCAATCTGCCCGCCTGTCCTCAATATCCAGACTTCCCTGTGCACTCCTTCAAAGGCCGGAAGGCAATTGTCATAATCAATACCAAGTGTAATCCAGGGATCGGTCCTGGCCATAATACCTGCACATACTGCCCAGTCATTACGATCTGTACTTATTTCTATGCGGAATTTTTCTTCAGAGATCATGATCGTTTTTCTTAATTATAAACAGGAATATTATTGTAAGCAAGGCATTGACAAAAATATTCATAAACCCGAAATCGAAGCTAAAGGCTCTGATAAAATATCCGTTCAGTACCCATGTAAGTAAAGCTGCGGATATGCATGCGGCCGGGACCCACCTCTCCCTGAAACGGATTTTTGTAAACAAACCGGTAAGATACAATCCAAGTATAGGGCCATAGGTATATCCGGCAATCTTAAATATTGTATTAATTATTGCTCCCTGGCTTTGCCAGAAAGACATTACAATAACAAACATCACCACGTTAACCCCGAACAACACCCGGTTCTTTATTTTTTTCCTTAATTCATGGGGTTGTCTTTCAATATCCAGGAAATCATAGCTGAATGCTGTGGTAAGAGCTGCAATACATGAGTCTATACTTGCAAATGTTGAGGCGATAACGCCTATCAGGAAAGCTATTGCACCGACCTTGCCGAAATAATTGAGTGTAAGAAGAGGATAAAGGCTGTCAGTATTAACAAAACGGCCGTTTTGAGTCTCGAGTGTAATACCGTGTCGTTCGGCAAACATATAAATCAGGACTCCCAGCCCCAGGAAAAGAGTCTGGGCAAATGCAATAAAGAAGCTGAATGTCAGAACATTTTTCTTTGCATCACGGGCATTACTTACCGTAAGTGTTTTTTGCATCATACTCTGATCGAGCCCTACAAGTGCTACTGTGATAAGAAGGCCGGAGATAAACTGTTTGAAAAAGTTTGATCCTGATTGCATATCCCAGTCGAAAAACCTTGTATAGGGGTGATGTGAAACTTCGCTGAATAATTCATTTAATGAAAGGCCCAGTGAATGCTTTATTGTAAGAATGGAAATTATAATGACCATTATAAGGAAGAAAGACTGCAGGGCATCTGTCCATACAATGGTTTTAATACCCGATTTATTTGTATAAAGCCATATAAGGATGAGTACAACTATTATAGTCAGGAAAGGAGGAATATGCAGTGCATCAAAAAAAGCATACTGGAGAATCTTAACCGACAAAAGCAGGCGCAATGCTGCTCCGAAGGATTGCGAGACGAGGAAAAACAGAGATCCTGTTTTATATGTTACATTACCGAAGCGTACATTAAGATAGGTATATATGGAAACAAGTCTTAGCCTGTAATAGATCGGAGTAAGTACAAAGGCAATGAAAAGGTATCCAACAATTGTTCCAAGGATGAATTGAAAGTAATACAGGTTGTTGTTGCCTACATTTCCGGGTATTGATACAAGGGAAACGGCTGATATACCAGAACCGATCATCCCGAAAGCAACAAGGAACCATGGAGATTCCCGGTCTCCGTCAAAAAATGTTGTATCCCTGGTCCGCCGCGACGTAAAGCGTGAAATAGTCATTAAAAGAGAAAAATAGGCTATGATGATCAGGAACAGGAGTAACGGGCTCATTTTAACAACTATTTGAACTGGGATCAAACGTAGCGAAAAAGTACGATAATTAATATTTCTTTATATTTACTTTATTTAATAATTGTGATATAACGATAAACAAAACCGCGGGATGGGGAAAGAAAATAATTTATACTTAACAATTAATACAAACCAACAACTATGAAAAAACTTATGATTTTATTACCGGCTCTGTTACTGACCGGTATGCTTACAGCTCAGCCGGCAGGCGACAATCTGCCTTATAAGATGGAAGATCTCTCTTCAGCAAGGTTTGCAAAAGCCGTGGGGCAGAGCAATGGTGTATGTGTAATCCCGATGGGTATTATTGAGAAGCACGGGCCTGCACTTCCTCTGGGCACTGATCTTTATGAAGCACGGGAGATTGCCTTTCATGCTGCGCAGAAGGAATATGCCGTTGTCTTCCCGCCTTATTTTGTCGGACAGATCAATGAAGCAAGGCATCAGCCCGGAGCCGTGGCTTATAGTCATGAGCTAATGTGGCAGATGCTTGATGAGACATGCAGGGAACTGTCGAGAAATGGCATGAAGAAGATTATACTTGTAAACGGTCACGGTGGAAATACAAGTTTCCTTCAGTATTTTTGCCAGTCGCAGCTGGCCCGTCAGGAAGATTACGTTGTTGTATTGTTCCAGCCTGGCAGGGATATCCAGATGGATAAAGAGATAAACTCGCTTAAAAAGGCAAAACTTGACGGACATGCAGGGGAAGAAGAAACATCAATGATGTATTATATTAATCCGTCATTTGTCGATATGAGTGCCCTGGACAATGAATCGGGGCTCGACCAGGACCGTTTGAGTGATCTTCCTTTTGCCTATACGGGAATATGGTGGTATGCAAAATACCCCAATCATTTTGCCAGTGATTACAACAAACCAAACAAAGAGCTTGGCGAATTGTTAATTGAAAAGGATGCAAAACAGCTCTCACAGTTGATAAAGTATATGAAGACTCATGATACGGTTATGCAGTTACAGAAAGAATTTTTCAAAAGAGCAGATAATCCTTTGTTGAAATAAATTATTGATTATGGCATTTACACTTCAACCCGGACAGAAAGCAATAGATTTCAGACTTACCTCGACAGAGGGGAAGGAATATTCCCTTTCTGATTTCTCAGGAAACAGGTATCTTGTAATCTTTTTTACCTGTAATCATTGCCCGTATGTTATCGGATCTGACGAGGTAACAAGGGCCACTGCGGAGAAATACAGAGATAAGGGAGTAGTGTTTGCGGGCATTAACTCAAACAGTGAGAATACCTACCCGGAAGACAGTTTCCCTAATATGGTGGAAAGAATGAAAAAGCATAAGTTTCCGTGGGTTTACCTGTACGACAGCACCCAGGAGGTTGCAAAGGCTTATGGTGCATTGAGAACACCACATTTTTATGTTTTCGATGAAGAGCGGAAACTTGTATATACCGGCAGGGGAGTTGACAGTCCAAGGGATACATCAAAGATGACTGTCAATAATCTTGAAACAGCTCTTGAAGAACTGGTATCGGGCAGGCCAATATCGGTTCCGGTGACTAACCCGATAGGATGTAATGTCAAATGGGAAGGTAAGGATGCTCACTGGATGCCACCGGATGCATGCGACCTGGTTTAAGACAATTATCATGGCGCCAGCCTTTCAATAATCCAGGAGCCATCGATGAGTGAGTAGGAGATTCTGTCGTGTAGCCTGAATTTACCATCCTGCCAGAATTCGAACCAGGACGGAATAATACGGTAACCTCCCCAGAAAGGAGGTCTTTCGACAGCTTTTCCTGCGAATTTGTCTTTATAATACAGGAAACGGGATTCGAGATAATCGCGCCCGGGAATGACCGAGCTCTGTTTACTGGCCCAGGCTGATAACCTGCTTTCCCTCGGACGGGATTTGTAATAGTTATCGCTGGCCTTGTCACTAATCATTTTCGCGATTCCCTCTATCCTGACCTGGCGTGAGGATTCAGGCCAGTAGAAGAGTAGTGCGGCTTTGTTGTTCGATTCAAGGTGAGTGGCTTTCCGGCTTGTGTAATTGGTAAAAAAGACAAAGCCATCTTCATTATGTTCTTTTAAAAGAACAGTCCTTACCGATACGGTTCCGTCAGGCATGGCAGTACCGAGGCTTACGGATGTTGGATTTGGAAAACCTGATGCAAGGTGCTGTCTGAACCAGTTGTTAAATTGTACAAAAGGATTACTATCTATAGTATTTTCAGACAGAACTTCGTATTTTTCCATGTTAATTATTATGTTTATTATTTAAGTAACACTATTTTAGAAGCAAAGTTCCATAGAGGCCCAAATAAACCTATAATAAATCAAATTAATACACTAACCTATGATTTACAGGCAAAAATCTCAGACAATTAAGGTGCTGGCAGTACTTTTTACAGTACTGATGTTCACATCATGCGCCCCCAAAGTACCTACTGACCTGACAAAAGCAGGAGTAATCCCGAAACCTGTTTCCGTTACAGCTACAGGCAAATCATTTAAGCTGAATAAAAATACGGAGATATTAGTCAGAGGAAATTCTGGTGAAGCATTAAAGACTGCTCACTACCTTGCCGACAGGCTTAGCCCGGCAACAGGCTTCCCTTTTAATGTGAGTACGACGGAAGATGATCCCGGCAGGGGAAGCATTTATTTCCAGCTGGATGAAGGAAGAGCAGATCTCGGGGATGAAGGCTATGACCTTGACATAACCGATAAGGTTATTAAAATTACTGCGCCCAAACCAGCCGGGTTGTTTATGGGAGTACAGACACTCCTGCAACTGCTGCCGGCAGGCATTGAGATGACTACTCTCCAGGAAGGGCCATGGGAAATCGCTACCGGGACAATAACCGATTATCCTGTTTATTCTTACCGGGGGATGATGCTCGATGTATCGAGACATTTTTTCGGTGTAGATGATGTAAAGCACCTGATAGATCTTCTTTCATATTATAAGATTAATAAGCTTCACCTGCATCTTTCAGACGATCAGGGATGGAGGATAGAAATAAAATCCTGGCCCCAGCTGGCACTTCACGGTGGCAGCACCGAAGTTGGCGGCGGGAAAGGAGGATATTATACACAGGAACAATATACCGACCTGGTGAATTATGCAAAAGACAGATATATAACTATTGTTCCTGAAATAGACATGCCCGGTCATACCAATGCTGCCCTGTCTTCCTATGCCGAACTAAATTGCAACGGGAAGGCAACAGAACTGTATACAGGAACAAATGTTGGTTTCAGCTCACTTTGTACGAGGAAGGAAATAACATATAAGTTTATCGATGATGTTGTAAAGGAATTATCGGCTATTACACCCGGGCCATATATTCATATTGGCGGCGATGAATCGCATTCGACAAAAAGAGAAGATTATATACCTTTCATTAACAGAGTTCAGGATATTGTTATTTCACATGGGAAAAAAGTAATAGGGTGGGATGATATTGCTATTTCCTCTTTAAGGGAAGGAGTTACTGCACAGGACTGGGCAAGTGTTAAGAATGCTGAGGCAGCAGTGGCGCAGAAAGCCAAAATACTGATGTCTCCCGCTGCAAAGGCTTACCTCGACATGCAGTACGACAGCACCACAAGGCTTGGATTGCACTGGGCAGGATATATTGAGGTTGACAGTGCCTATATCTGGGATCCTTCAACACTTGTCCCGGGAATAGGTAGGGATGATGTAATCGGTCTCGAAGCTCCCCTGTGGACAGAGACCATAACAAATATGGACGATATAGAGTATATGGTATTTCCCAGGCTGCCGGGTTATGCAGAGATAGGATGGACACCTGATTCCCTTAGAAAATGGGATGAGTATAAGGTGAGACTGGGTGGGCAGGCTCCACGCTTTAAGGCTCTTGGGATAGACTACTACCCATCAAAGCTTGTTGACTGGAAAACAGAGGAATAAAGGAGGAGACTCAAGAATTGTATTTAGCCGCATAGTGCGCAAAGGCATGGATTTAAATTTCCTTAATGCCTTTGCGACCTTTGCGGTTTATTTATTTTATTTCAGATAAGAATCTGTCGTGCATAGTGGGCACATGTTCTTACTTCCCTTACTGCGTTTGACCATGGTTTGATGTCATATTCCAATTCTATGTCGCAGTACAGAGGCCATCCTTCCTTTTTAATAAGCAACAGGATATCTTCCACGGGGGTCTGCCCCTGTCCCCATACCTGATTGGTGTTGGGCGGATCTGTTTTTGGCCCTGTTTTGTCTTTCATATGAACACTGACAATTCTGTCGTGGTACTTCTCGAGAATGGTATTCGGATGTCTTCCCGTGGAACCAAAGAAATGACCCGAATCAAAGTTCATCATTACTGCCGGGGAAACGGCAAGGAAAGGATCATAACTGAATCCCGGAGTTGCAAACTGCATGTGGTTATGGAATATCGCATACATATTATGCTTTTCAGCAAAGGGAGCGAGCCTTTTCACAGCTTCCATGCCCAGTTCATCTGTCACTCCTTTCGCACCAAGAGCCCTGGCAGCATTGAAGGCATAGTCTATTTCACCATCTGACCATCGTGATGGTGAGAACTTAACTATGTGAATATCTATTCCGGCATCATCGAACTTTTTCTTCAAATCAGTAAATTTAGACATAGGGACCGATGTGCGCCAGGCCTTCATATCTTCATTGTACTTTGCAATAGCATCTTTCTGCTCCTGGGTCAGTTCACGCCTTCTCGGCGGCGGTGGTGCGGGCTTCTCTCCCGGTTTTGGCGGCGGCGGCGGTGCGAACATAGCCATCATTGGATTTTCCGGAGCTCCCAGAGAATCTTCCACATCATTGCTCATCAGCTCAATCGAACTTATACCTGCTTCTGTGCAGTATTTAATAATATTATCCACACCGCCCGGCATGCTTCGCCAGCTGTATGTTATTGCACCTATCTGTACACCCCCGAATTTGGAATCGGGTGTTGCCTCTGAAACGGGAGCAGTAAGAGAGGGAGTCCTGCCTGCCAGATGAAGCGGCATCATCGAAAATGCAGCTACAGTAGCAGTACTTCCCAGGAACTTGCGTCTGGAAAGCTTACTTTTTGAATTATTTTCCATTTGCTTCTTTTTGATATGAATAGTAAGATTTATATGGTAATTATTGAATACTAAAGTTAACTAATGGTTTAATAACTAAGCAATCTCTTTAAGATCTTTTAAGTTTATTTTAAATATTACCCTCGTACAAAAAGAGATATTTAAATTGAAACGGGAATATAATGATTTATATTACAATGCTTTATCGGAGTCATCGCTGAAGGAAACGGAAGAAAAATACTACGTGAATTTTCCTGATCTCATCTTACATGAATTACCCTGTGTACTGAAACCAACCGGCCATCGGATGTAATACCTTGTATGTTAATAAAATAATCGGAACTATTGTCGGATGTCCAGAAAGTAAGGGTTTTATTCTCCCCCGAACATATATTAACAAGGGGATCCCAGTAAAGAGTATTTCTGTAATCGGGTTCAGTACTTTTTCTTAACGTATCTGAAGAATAGTCGGGAGAGACAAATGTGAAGACCGGATCAGCCGACCGGTATTTTATTCTGGTCATATAATCCGGCAGAGCTACCGAATTAAAATCTCCGGCTTTTGTAATAACGTTGACTATTCCGGGGAAAAGATATTTTCCGACAAGGTATTTACTCTCAATAACATCGATTTTTTCTACTTTTTCCGGATCGAGGTCAGCTATCATTTGCGCATCGTTTATAAGAATACCATCTATCATCAGTGAAGGTAAGGTTATATAGGGAGAATTATCAATTCGATCGGTGATCAGAATTTCATATTCATTGTTTTTCTTTTTGAGTGAAACATGAGGCAGAATTTCGAAAAAAACCTCTTCCATTCTTGGCAGTCTGATATAGTCAGACATTTTAAGTTCAAAATCAGGTTTTCCATAGAAGCTTATTGTATCTTCAGGCAAGGTGTCAGGTTTCTCAGGCATTCTGTAAGAAGCTTCACCATATATTGTTTCTACCTGGTAATTAACCATCCACTTTGGAATATAGGAAGGGAGATCTGTCAGCGACTGCGATGATTGCCTGTCGATTGCCGGGTATCTGTCAGAAAAAGGAGAATCCACAACAATGGCAGTATTATCATTAATCCTGCCGGGCATTATTATAATGTCCCTGGCCTGTAAGCCTGTTTTAAGGACAAAGCGGAACTTACCTGAGCTGTCGGTACGGCTGTACTGGAACTGCGCGTATTTACCAGGCATGCACATAATAACAATATCATTATTATGAGTCCTTGCATCATTATAAATAAGCCTGCCGGATAAAATACTGTTTTCTTTCTCCGGTTTGTATCCGGTGACTGGTAAAGTTCCGCTGAGGATATTTCTCCAGTCAATCCAATTACTTTTTATCCCTGACAATAATGTGTCGAGGGATGCACCAGGAAGATCGCTTATTTTCCGGCCTTTAATAAAATAATGCGGGAAAGGGCCATATTCCGATCCGAAGACCATATAATCAGCAATGTCTTCCTGAACTGACTGACCGGTATATGGCGAAACGGAGATGCTCAGTCTGACGGAATCTTTTACAGGTTGGGATTCTTCATTATAATCAATATTCAGAAAAACATGATCTCGTAAACCGTATTTGTCATCTACCTTTACTGAAAGTGATTGTTCTTCATTTTCAGGAATATAAATATATTTTTCTGCAACAGGATTACCTTCAGCATTAAACGCTGTTATCTGGCATATTCCGCTTTTAAGCTCATCTCTTGAGAAAATTAATCTTGTAGTATCTCCTGTTATATTATATCGGGCTGTATGATCAATAATGCCATGGGTTTGCATAAAAAGGTAGAAAACGGACCTGTTTTTCACTCTGAAAATACTGTCGGTAACTATGTTAACCACAAGAGAATCATTTCTGTCATTATCGGTTATTATTAATAAATTTTTCCCGTTGTACCTGTTATTTCCGAACGTTCCGGCTCCCCCTGGTATTGTTGTTCCAGAAGGAATTTTCTCAGGTATGACATTTGTGTTGAGGACATTATAGATCATTAATTCAAAGCTGTAACAGTTATCCGGAAGGAAATTTTTCATCCATGAGGTATATGCTCTCATTCTATATGATCCCGTACTTAATGTATCGGGTATTTTAAATTCTCCTGTACCATAACTGTTTCTGAGCAAGATCTTTTTTTGAACAACGGGCCTGTTGCCGGAATTAAGTAACTCTACATATACCACGTTACTTAATTTGGAAGGCCGGCCTGTCTGTCTGTCAATAACACATAGGCTGAACCAGGCTGTTTCGCCTGCAATATATTCTGATCTGTCGGTATGGGAATATATTTCTTCCCTTGGTAACTTTTCACAGTAAGTATTGAACTTATTTGTTAATATATCAGTATAATCAATGTTGTCCTGTCCCTCTGCCAAACTGATGGAAAGAACCACTATGATCAGGGAAAATGATATTTTTAATTTATTGCTCATCTGTCCAGAAAGATGGTTTTATGTTTGTTCCCCTCAACGTACAATCAGTACATTCCCGGTGAGTCGTTATCTCATAAGTTGTGGCACAGGGCATTGCACATTTGTGAGTGAGAAGAATCCACAGAGACACATTTAGTTCATCAGGTTTTACAGAATAGACAGTATCTGTAACGCAATCAGCATAGGGATTAACGACTCCTTCAAATTTATCCTGTATATAAATTCTCTTCGTTTTTTTGGCGGAAACGCTGAAATAGCCCAGAACTGTTTCCTCCGGATTGTCAGAACAATAGACATTACCCTGGATTGAAGCAGGTATAATATCTGACAGCCCGCCTGTTTGAGAAGTAAGGTTCTGAACACTCTGCCAGTAAGTGTATTCGTCGCCGGTCATCGAGTATTGGTTGACCAGTATACTGTATCTGAGAGACAGCCTGTCGGTCTGATTTGAAATGAAATGGACAGGGTAACGCGTTATCCTGTCTTCATCAAGGGCAGAAGTGTTTTTTATATAGATGGCATTTGAAGAATTTGTTATCCAGCATATATGGTTAGGTATATCAAAGTTTAGCCTTATTTTCCATGTTTCTGTAAAGTCCCACCTGTAATACCTGCAGTCATTAGTGGGGTCATGGGTATCGAGATAAACCTGGCATCCTTCTGCTCCCGGAAAGTATCCGGAACTGTCTTTTATTCTTATTTTTTCATAGTAAAGTCTGTCTACTTCCGGAACCTGCTTAAGCTCAACAGGATATGATTCATAATGTGTATTGCCCGATCCTGATTTTCTTATAACATGAAGGGTATATGTTCTTCCGGTCTCACCCCTGAAAGCAGCTGAATCAGAAGTATAAATCCCCGGTTGAGATTCATTGAAATAAAAATAGTTACCCAGGTCATCCGATACTGATACAGAACTTCCTTCTACTGGTATTCTCCTGGTTGACTCACCAAAGGGTAACGATTCCGACAGTTTGATAGTATATACTTCCTGCTGGTCGGTAATGAGTCCCTGTACCACAAGAAGCTTTTTCTGTTCGGTAATTTCCGGAATGAAGGGAGTAATACAGTTGGTCAGTCCCATTATTACAATTAGGATGAACAGCTCCGTCATTCTTAACAAAGACTTTTTGTTTCTTTGGAACAGGGTGATAATAAAAGATATATATTTTAAGATGTTCATAAATTAAAAATCAAAACTATATGAAATTGTAGGAATGGCACTACCGAAGACCGATAGTTTGTATCCGGTAAACATATCGCCTTCTTTGCGGAAAAAGACAGAATACACGTTTTCACGTCCAAGAAGGTTATAAACCGAAAAGGTCCAGTTAGGATGAGTAAGCTTGTGAGCCAGTAAAGAGCTGTTTATTCGCAAGGAAACATCAAGACGGGAATAATCGGGAAGCCTGTATCTGTTACGTTCTGAATAGTGAATAAGAGGATCATCATACATAATATATGTAGCAACAGGGTAAGTGACAGGGCGGCCCGAGCTCCTGATATAATTTGCAGTGAAGCTAAGGCGGCGGGAGAAGAAATAACTTAACGAAGCAATCAGGTCATTGGGTTTGTCAAAATTAGCAGGCACCCATTTCCCTTCATTGATCATATCTTCCCTGAACTTACCGGTACTTCTGATAAATGTCCTGGAAAAAGTGTAAGCCAGGCTATATCTCAACTTGCCTTCCGTCTTTCTGAATACAAGTTCCAGTCCGTATGCTTTGCCCCTGGCAAAAACCAGGTCTTTTTCAATATTGTCATTCATCACTAAAGAAGATCCACCTTTGAAATCAACAATATTACGGATCCCTTTGTAGTACAACTCTGCAGAAGTTTCAAACCTGTTGCCGGAAGATACATTGTAATAACCAATGGCAACCTGGTCGCCTGTCTGTGGTTTAAGGTAAAATCCACTCAGGTTCCATGTGTCGGTTGGTGATATTGAGGAGGTGTTTGAAAGAAGGTGCAGGTATTGCCTTGTTTTATTGTAATTAAGCTTGATGGAGTTCTTCTCGGATATCCTGAAATTAAATGATATCCTCAGTTCAGGTCCTCCATAATATCTTATTATTGAGCCTTTTTTATAGAGGAGAGTATCGGTTATGGTAGGGATGCTTTTAGAATATCCGGGGTCATAAAGCATAACGGTCGCGGGTCCTAAAGCAAGGAAAGAAGATATCCTTAGGCCAAGGTTGACAGAAAGATAATCTGCAAGTATAAATTTGTCATCTATATAAAGGGCACCCTCAATACCCTTCTGTCTTTCTAAGGCATGGGAAACAACAAGAGAAGAATCACCAACAGGTTTCATTCTGCCCGGGTCATCGATATAATCTGTCACATCCATACCGAAATTAAGCTCATGATTGCCGGCAAACCAATTAAAATCTGCTTTTGCAGAAGTACTGTTAATCCTGTGTCTCAGCGAGAAAGCTTCGGGAGAAAATATTGTTTCCGTAATATCATAACTGTATGAACTGTTGTTAACCGAGAAAGTGGAAAGAAACCTGTTGCTGAAAAAATGTCTCCAGTTTACTGCAAGGATGGAATTATTATATGTATATGTTGTATCCGATCTGAATCTGAAATCATCATGACTTAAATAGGAAGAAAAATCGATACGGTTATTCCTGCCTGCATAATAGGTTATTTTTCCGTTGATGTCCCAGAATGAAGCTCTGCTGTTTCCAATAAAGGGATTATCAATCAGCCGCAGGAGATAATTTGAATATGTTGTCCTGGCGGTGAACAGGTAGGTCAGAGTGTCTTTTTTGACAGGCCCTTCAACTTTAAGATGAGTTGTAACAGGGCTGATGCCTGCATTTCCTTTGAATTCATTACGGTCACCATCTTCAGTTCCAATATCCAGGACAGATGAGAGCCTTCCTCCGTAGCGTGCAGGTATACCGCCTTTATAAAGGGTTACATCCTTGATGATATCGGAGTTGACAGCTGAAAAAAATCCGAAGAAATGAGAGGTGTTATAAACAGGGGCTCCATAAAGCAGCACAAGATTCTGGTCGGCAGAACCACCTCTTACATTGAATCCGGCAGAGCCTTCGCCCACAGATTGGACGCCGGGTACAAGAAGAATATTTTTTATTATGTCTGGTTCGCCCATGGTGGTGGGAGCAATCCGGAATGTATTGATATTTATTTTTTCAGCACCAACCTCAAACCTCTGTAGTGTTATATTCTTTTGAGCTGACACAATAGCCTCCCTGAGCGGTATGAGGACACTTTTCATTTCTACATCGAGATTGCCCTTGCTGAATAAATTCAGGTTGATGTTTTTTTCCTCCATACCTACAAAGGTGAACCGGAGAGTATGAATTCCTCTGGGAAGCCTTAGACTGTAAAATCCAAACTCATTAGAGATTGTACCTGAAGATTGTTTTATGTCAACAACAGTTACTCCCGGTACCGGTTCCCCGGTGTCCCTGTTTCTTATATATCCCGAAATGGTAACGCTGCCCGGATTGTTTTTTTCAGCCGGATTTCCTATTGCCACAACTTTATTTCCTGCCTGTAGGTCTTCCTGCGATGAATAGGATTCTGATGGAGCAAGGAATTTGTTATTCCCCTTATCAGTCATTCCGACAACCTTTATTTCAAAATTCATTGTTATTACGATATTACCTGAGTCCTCAATAAGGTAATGCAGGTTTGTATTTTTAAACAGGTTGTCGAGAAGACATTCAAGAGTATTGCATTGCGGGTAATCTTTAAGCCTTATCGTACTCACCCAGTCCTGCCTGTAGAAAAATTTCACACCAAGTGTTTTTTCCGCTCTTGAGGCAAACTCAGGAAATGTCAGGTTACTGTAATTCTCCGTCAGAACATGTTTTTCCTGTGCATCAATAACGCCCGGAAATGTCAGAAATACGGCAATCATGAAGAGGAGTGTTTTCATAAGCCGTTCTTTCCGGTAATTTTATCGAGGTAGATAAATACGGGCATATAACTATCAGGATCGTTCCTGTCGATATATACCATTTGCTTTTTCAGGTATGTTTTTACCTTCGCCTTGTAAGGTTCAACAGCTTCATAAAGGTCCCTTTTATTTCTGAGCAGGACAACACTGTTGCTGCTTATAAGATAGATTCTGTTAAGTTGATAGAAATTGTCAACCTTTCCTTCTATGTTGAGGCGGTCTATTTTTTTCAGGTATTTCACGGCAAGTTCATATTTACCTCTGTACAGAATATTCACGAATCCGGCCGGAGCCTCCTGTTCGTCTGTTTTTAACCTGGCAAAACGGTATGTCCTGTTTTTAAATGAGATTTGGAAGCTGTCGACAAGTTCTTTGTTTAGCTGCAATATCCCGCCGGAGTCGAGAGGCATCAGGATCTGATCGTCAAAAATATCATACTTAAGTCTTACATTTTTAAAAGTCTGCCCCTTCATAGTAATGCTGCCCGGAAGAAATTTGTTTGTGAACAAAAACTGGTTACCACTTATCATATAATAATGATTTGACCATATCCTTCCGTTTATCAGGGACTGGTTATCAGGGAGAGTATCCTGCTTAACCATGAGGCACCCGGAATCACTACCATGAACATTTTCCATGAGGCCGGAATATAATAAGAATATGATAAACAGGGCTTTAAGCATTCTTGTAATCGATACTGGATATGTGTACATAATTAGTTGAAAATACTCATAAGACCAAATGTGTATTAACTGTTTAATAACAATAATGACCGGATACTAAACAGTAAAACAGGCATCCTTATTCTTGTTACCAGTGAAACAGAGAATAATGCTGTGTTTTTAAGTCTTTTTTTAATCATTTTTTCATATGTATTGGTCAAAATGGGAAAAGAATAAGTATTCCCGGGATAAGAGCTTTATCACCAGCATATAATCTTGATAATAAGGCAAATAAATCGAGGACTAAAAAATTATGCCAATGATTTTACCGACGGGGCAGTAAATTTTTTTCGTTTTTTGATAAATGGCTTTTAATTTAATATAAACGGCCTGTTTTTGACCTTTTTTGCAGGAAATATTGTGACAAGGTATGAAATTTTAGCCTGTAAACTAGCCACTTAGCGAAATCCTTTAATTTGACACAGAACCTTTTAAGCCATAATTTTGTTGTGATAATCAAACAGTTAATATGGCTGGAAATATTTATTAACCGAAGTATTGATGAAGAAAGTAATTCTATTAGTGGTAGTGCTTTCTATGTTTCAGGTCTGTACTGCTCCAAATCTGGATCTGCGATTAAGGATGGCCAGGTACAGGACAGCAACTGAATACACAGCAAGGAAATACCATGAATCGGAGTTTGAAAGGTTTATTAATGACCTTGGATACAGGGAGTCGGGCAACAACTGGTTATCAATCAATAGTATTGGTTGTTTCGGTGAATGGCAGTTTTCAGAATCGACTTTAAGATATCTGGGATACAAAAAAATAACATTAAGAAAATTCAGGGCCAATCCTGAAATTTTTCCGCGAAAATTGCAGGAAAAGGTACTGAGGGCTCTTATCAGGGTGAATCGCGTACTACTTTCTGATTACGAACATTATATTGGGGACACCATACAGGGAGTAAGGATTACCAGGTCAGGTATGATAGCGGCTTCTCATCTTGGTGGCGCCGGATCGTTGAAGAAGTTTCTTGATTCTGGTGGTAAAATTAACAGGAAAGATGTTTTGGGAACTTCAATTTATGATTACCTGAGAATTTTCAATAACTACGATCTGGAATAGCAAAAGCCTTTTAAGGGTTAATTCAGATAATAGGAATATTTAAAATCGATACCGTTTTCCCTTAGCCACCACCTTAAAGCTTTTGCAATTTTCCTTTTTTTAAGGACAACAGTGCCGGTCTCTTTACATGTAATCTGGTAAAATGCTTTCATAATATTTTTTCATTCCTGTTATTGAGATGTTTTAATATTAGTGTTTTGTTTTCATATAAGTTTAATAAGCATGTAATATTTTAATCCGTCGGAAAGAACTTTTAAAATTTATAATATAATCCATTGCGGTTTCATAATTTATATTGATGTAAAATTAAAGTAATAACATCCTTTTGTCAAGCAGCAAAACCTCACTCAGTGGTTGTTTGCTATTTATTAATATACTCTTTGTCATTCAAAAAGACACCTAAAAGGACAGTATTATGTTATTGGTAAATCAAAATTGTGCTTTTGTCAAATCGACAGGACTTTTTATGACTAAATCGTTGACAGCCACAGGAACATACCGGAATTGTTGTTTGTAAGATCTTGCAGTACAGCCACATAACATAAAGAATGGCTCATATTTGCCAGATATTGTTACACACGCAAAATTTTGACAAACAACCAATTAAAAAGGACATAATTATTATTATCTGAGGGATAAGCAGGGTTATAATTCTGTTATATGGCTGCAGTAGTATTTGATTTTTGATAGCCGGACCTTAAATTTGCAGTTTGAATAATAAAAAATGTAATTATGTGGAAAGCTTAATTAATACTTCAGGGTATATAATAATGACTAATATTACGTAGTTATATTAAAACAATTTCAGAAAACCTTAATACTTAAGAAGCCATGAAAATAAAACTATCTGCATTATTTATCCTCCTTGTAATCTTATCCGGATGTTCGAAGAAAGATGATTCATCTGCAACAGCTGATCAGAATCCATATGCTGTATGTGAAGTTACAAGCAATGGTGATCCTGTTGGTCAGACAACAGTAGTGTGTGCATTGATTGATATGAATAACCAGGCAGCTCCCATCACCGGGGCAACAATAAAAATAAATAATATTTCCCTGGCTGATAACGGCGATGGTTCATATTCGGTTACCATATCACAAAGTCCGATAGATCCGGGATCACAGGTTACACTTTCAATCACATGTGATGCCGGTGTTTTTACCGCAACCGGAACAATGCCCGATCAGAGTACCACTACTGTGACAATAAACGGATGTTTCCAGGGATCATATATGAAGCTTAGTCATACTATAGTCCTGTAAAGGTATCGCGGCCAGGGACAATGTTATTAATGTTCGATGCGGAAATCGTTGTAACCTGTCATTGGTCCGGGTTCCACCTGAACATCATCAACACGGCTGAACGAGGGCCCTTTTCTGCACCATTCCAGATAGGAACTGAGCTGGGCCCTGGTTCCTTCTGCTTCTATATAAACACTGCCGTCATATAGATTTCTTACTATTCCATTGATGCCAATTTGCCGGGCTTCATTGGCAGCATTCCACCTGAAGCCTACTCCCTGTACTCTCCCCGTTACACGAATCCTGTAAAGCATTTTATCTTCCATCAGGATTTTCTTTTTCGCAGGTGCATATTTCATCAGCATTCACAAGAATAAACATAATTCCAAATTTACTCAAAAGTAATTTGATATTGAAACGCATTAAGGCTCTGAATGTTTGAAAAAGACCTCGTAATGATTTAAATTTGTTTATAATATGTGAAATCTGGTATCCCTGGAAGTTATTTGGATTATCTGTCAGATCTGAAATAATGGAATAAAAAGGATACAATGAGTCAAGAAATTTCAAAACACAGGGAAGTCCTGGAGGCAACACGAAGGCATCTTTTTAGTAACCCCAATGTTGTTGCAACCGGTATCGGATATAAAGTGGTAAACGGCACAAAAACATCTGATCTGAGCATTGTGTGTTCGGTAAAGGAAAAACTTCCGCGATCGCATCTGTTAAAGAAGTATGATATTGCACCGGGCTTTGACGGCATTCCTACCGATGTGATTCAGACGGGAATTATACGGGCTTTTGAACCTGATACACGCAGATTACGTCCGGCACCGGGGGGTGTTAGTATTGGTCATAAAGATGTAACTGCCGGTACCCTGGGTTGTCTTGTAAAAGCAGGAGAAGAAAAGTTCATACTTTCTAATAATCACGTTCTGGCTAACTGTAATAAGGCCTTAAAGGGGGATCCCGTTCTTCAACCCGGTCCGTATGACGGAGGCATAATGCCAGGAGATCTTATAGCAGAACTTCACAGGTTCATACCCATTCATTTCTCTGAATCTGAACGAAGTGATTCTTTTTCGGGTATCCTGGGCAAAACTCTGAAATTTTTATCCGGCTTGATATGCAGCAAAACAAGATTCAGGGTTATGAGGGTTGCGGCGACTGAGAACCTGGTAGATGCAGCTATTGCCAGGCCATTGAGATATTCGGAAGTTGCAGGTGAAATAATTGATATAGGGGATATAAATTCGACAGTGCCTGCGGAACTTGGAATGGCGATAAAGAAAAGAGGCCGCACCACAGGGCTGACAACAGGAGAAATTACCCAGGTTGATGTAACTGTAGCGGTAAGCTATGGGGAAGGCAGATCTGCAGTCTTTACAGATCAGTTTATGGCCGGTGCGATGAGCAGCGGAGGCGACAGCGGTTCGGCTGTAGTTACAACGGATAACAGGCTTACCGGATTGTTATTTGCGGGAAGTGACACCACCACCATTATCAACCGGATTGAGAATGTGTTTTCGTTACTGGAGATAAGCCTTTAGCAAAGTACTTAACTAATGACTGTTATCTAATATAATCTTTATTTACCTTTGTTTACATATTGATGAGGGGTTCAATGAATTCAGCAGTAAAGGTGTGACTTCAAGTAAACAGATCAGCTCATGACTATAACAATACAGGAAGCCAAAAAGAAACACGAAGCATCAATCCTTCGGATGAAAGGAGTAGTTTCTGTTGGCATAGGGTTAAAAGATGACAGTACACAGGCAATAATAGTTGGTTTAAAGACAAGGAGCAGGCATCTGATAAAAAAGATACCTAAAAACATTGAAGGTTATCCTGTAGAGATACGGATAATCGGTACCCTGAATGCATTTTATTCTCCTACAGAGGATATCTGACTGTGCAGCCAGGTATTATATGGGTGCTCACATGATAAATGGACCAAAAATTTATCATTTCTTCAACAGACCTTATTTTTGAAAGGCTACATTTGTAGCTTTTACGGGAATCAGATATTGTTTTATTTATCTGTTAGCCGCAAAAGAATACCGGCTGGAGCCGGATAAATCATTATATATTTAAAATACAATAAAGCCGGAGGTTGAATTATGTTATATCGTAAACTTGGAAATACAGGCATTGATATATCTGTTTTGGGTTTTGGATGTATGAGGTTGCCTGTTATTGATTCCAGGCCCGAAAACATTGACAGGGAAAAAGCTGTTGAAATGCTGCATTATGCTATAGATAATGGGATCAACTATATTGATACTGCATATTTCTATCATGCAGCTGTTTTTGGCACAAGAGGCCAGAGTGAGCCTTTTTTAGGTGAAGCTCTGTCGGGAGGATGGCGGGAAAAAGTCCATCTTGCCACAAAGCTGCCGCTTTTCATCCTTAAGGAAAAGGAGCAGATGGAGGCATTTCTTGATGAGCAGCTTGATCGTCTGAACACGAAGTATCTGGATTTCTATTTACTTCATGCCCTCAACGGTGAAACATGGGAAAGAGTTAAAGAGCTCGGGATTCGTGAATTTCTCGACAGGAAGAAAAAGGAAGGACAGATAAGGTTCCCTGCTTTTTCGTTTCATGGTGAAGCAGAGGATTTTATCCGTATATGCAATGAATATGACTGGGCATATGCACAGATACAGTATAACTATATGGATATTGATTTCCAGGCAGGTTATAAAGGACTTAAATATGCGGCGGATAAAGGGATGGGTGTTGTTATAATGGAACCTCTGAAAGGAGGGAAGCTCGGTCGTGACATGCCGGCAGAGATGACTTCTCTTATCGATGGTTACCCTGTAAAAAGAACGCCGGCCGAATGGGCCCTTCGTTTTGTTTGGAATGAGGCAGGGGTATCAAGTGTTCTTTCCGGCATGAGTACAATGGAACAGGTTGTTGAGAATATACGGCTTGCGGATACAGGATTCCCCGGATCACTGACAAGGGAAGATCTGTCTTTATATCCAAAGCTTAAAGCAACAATGGAGTCGAAGATAAAAGCGGATTGTACGGCATGCAGGTACTGTATGCCATGTTCTTCAGGAGTTGAGATACCTGAAGTGCTGGCAGCCTTAAACAATGCTGCCATGTGGAATGATCCTAATCCCTGGGCATCCGGTTATGTTAGGGTAAAAGGCAGGGCAGGCAAATGTACCGCGTGCAGGGATTGCGAGGATGTTTGTCCCCAGGGATTGCCCGTTTCTGACCTTATGAAGGAAGCTG
>JBJKPQ010000115.1:0-4009 GCA_046706305.1 Bacteroidales bacterium | reverse complement strand
ATGTATTACCAAAACCTTCAATTTACGGTACAGGTGAGATGATGCCTCCAAGTTACGGAGGAAATGATATAACCGCTCTTGGTGCAGCAGGTGCCTGGATAGCTACTGCTCCGGATTTAATGAGGTTATGCCTGTCTGTTGACGGATTTAATACCCGGCCGGATATTCTCAGCGATGAAAGTATTAAGTTCATGACTGACCGTTCAAACGGTTATGCGCCTGTCGGTTGGAAAGGTACTATATATACCGGAAACTGGTGGCGGACAGGTTCCTTTCCCGGTACTGCGGGAATGATGAAAAGACAATCGAATGGTATTTCATGGGTTGTTTTACTTAACTCCAGTGCCTGGAATGGTCCGGAAATTTATTCTTATATAAGCAATATGATGTACAGGGTGATGGCACGGATCAAAACATGGCCTGAGAATGACCTCTTTAATTATTCATTACCTGTACCATTAAAATACTCCCTTTCAAAAACATCAGCTAATTGAAGAATGTGTTTCTCTGTTAATGTGAACCTTGTTAAAGAGGAGCTTGAGAAAAGATACGGAGCTACCCTGATTGACCCTGATAAATACAGGCCAAGCTATTATTATCATGCATTTTCCACTCCTGAACTACCAGCTCTATGCTCAGGAGCCGCCGATAAGATAAGATTGCTTACCTGGGGATTGATTCCTTCCTGGATAAGATCTGACGGTGAGGCAGATGCTATAAGATATAAAACATTCAATGCACGTAGTGAGACTGCGGAAACGAAAAACTCCTTCAGGTC
The DNA here is from genome assembly GCA_046706305.1 of Bacteroidales bacterium. Taxonomy (GTDB): domain Bacteria; phylum Bacteroidota; class Bacteroidia; order Bacteroidales; family VadinHA17; genus LD21. The sequence continues at coordinate 3,231 of JBJKPQ010000115.1, read as the reverse complement.
ATCATTCAGTTCAAAAAGGTGCATTATCCCGGTAAGAGGATTCTTCGAATGGCAGCATGTGGGAAAGAGGAAAATACCCTGGTATATTTATTATCCCGGTAATGAAATAATGTCACTTGCAGGATTATATGATGAATGGACCAGTAGTGAAACAGGAAATAAAGTAAACACTTTCACCATCCTTACAACCAATGCAAATGAGTTAATGGCTGGAATACATAATTCAGCCATGAGAATGCCCGTCCTGCTTGAACAATCAGCTGAAAGAAGATGGCTCGATCTTAATACTCCTGCCGGTGAACTCAATAAGATGTTTAACCCTGTTCCTTCAGAAACACTAAGAGCTCATACCATTGGTCCCCTTGTTAACAGTAAAAACGCTGACAGAAACACTCCCGATGTTATCAGACCATTCAGGTATGATGAAGAAAATCTGTTGTTTTAAACGCACCACAGGGCACCATACCTGGCCAACCCGGTCTTTGCTTTGTGTCGACCACGTGAATTAATTACCAATATGCCTCATTATGCCTCAATGGACCTCTGTCTACAGCGGTGTATCCTCTCTGTATCCTCAGTGCACCTCTGTGTAAGTTCTTACCGTTTCACTGGGCAACAAAAACGTACGTAAGAGTACCGGTTTCAATCTTAGGTGAATTGATATCAGGATTAAACCTGGAGATCAGAGCTGTTTCTGTAGCAGTTTCAATAAGACAGGGATCGGACGTTGTACTTTCTCCGGCGATTACCCGGGCTTTCTCCACATCACCCTGCTGGTTTACTTCTATATAAAGGACAACCTTACCCGAACCTTCGCACATGTAGATAGGTATGGGCAGGTAAGTATGATTGCGCCCTTTAAGATTATAATAAATCCTTGTGGGACCTTTATAATTAGCGGCCATTTTCTGCGATTCACTGGGTTTCTTTTTGTTGCCTGCCGAGGTGCTGTCTTTTTCATAGGCCAGCTTCTCATCACCCTTGTCATTTAATTTCTCCTTTTGTTCATCTATGAAATTATCCGCACTTAGTTTGCCGCTCTTAATAAGCTCCTCCTTGACCTTATCCACATAATCGGCAGCATTAATTTTCTGACTGCTTTTGTTGGCAAGATTTTTAGCAATATTAAGCATTTCAGGATCATCCTCTAATATTTTTTCTATTGTTTTCGGCTGCTCATCGGGTTTTTCTTTTACCTGCAGCCGTGGCGGCTCTTCAAATTCGATCACATAGTTGTGTGAGATATTTCTTTTTACTGCTTTAAGCTGAAAGGTCATGAAAATTATTCCTGCAATAAGATGTATTATTACAGCACCGAGAATACCAACTAATCTTCCTTCGTTTTTAACCATTATCCTGCGAAATTAAAAATTATTGCCGGTGTATCCATAATTGTTGGTTTTTTAATGAAAGGGAATTAGTAAAGGTGTTGCCCGATGCACTGCTTTTGCGGTTGTGTTTTAGATATTATCTGAAAAATCAACCACACTAAAGGGTGATGCATAAAAAGAGCCGGATTTATTTTCTCTTCTTCTTTCTTACTTTGGCTTTAACAGGCTTGTTGAATTTCTGGTTCTTCAGAAGGCCGTTCTTCAAATCGCGGATGAACTTTGACCAGGCAAAAGGATTGAGCAGGTTGTTATAGGGATACTGGTTTCTTGTGGCCATTGTATTGAAATTCTGCTCCATTGCATATTTAAATCCTGCTTCAGGCGATATGGCCGGATTGGTCTGATTTGATATAGCCACATATATTGAAGCAATATTATCATTCATATTTTCAATAATTGGATCAACAGGACGTTCTTTTGTCACATCCTTTAGAAACTCATTATATGTTTTCCAGGGGAGTATAGTAATTTCCTTTATCTGAATTGTATCAGGCTCAAGAATAATATCAACTTTACAATGCCTTTCTTTGTATGATTCAGGTATAATTGTATGGTATCTTTTAAATCCCAGCGCTCTGAAGAAGATTGTATCACCTGGAGCACTCGTAATTGAATAAATCCCGGTATTTTCACTTACCGTAGCCCGTCTTAATTTTCTGGATATAACAGAAACACCGGGAACCGGGTTCCTTGAAGCATCCAGTATCAGCCCGCTTACCTGTACGTAATGGTCTGTACCATTAGTCTGTCCTGATAAAATAGAAATATACAGAAAGAAAAGTAAGGCTGTATGAAGTATTTTGTTCGGCAAGAACTATGATATTAAGGTTTTCTCTAGTGTTGCAAATTAAATAATAATGCGCGTAACGTTAAAATATTTAACTATATTTTAACCAGGGATATTGTAAAGAGGCTTATTTATTTATCATTTTTCTTAACTACCTAATAGAGACAATTATCATTTATATTTTGTAAAAATATTCCAATCTTTGTTTCAAAGATATTTGTGAAGAGGACAACAGGCATTTTCAGGCCGGAATTGTCTAAAAAGCAAATAATCCGGTGTAATCAGGAAATTAAAATAATGGATTGTTCCGGTTTGTAATATAATACTTCAGGAATAGTATAGGTAACTTATCGGAGCTGAATCCATTGAACTCAAAACAATATATATATGAAGAAATTATTATTACTGGGAGATGAAGCTATTGCACAGGCTGCTTTGGATGCAGGATTAAGCGGAATGTATGCATATCCGGGCACACCTTCCACTGAAATAATGGAATATATTCAATCGTCAGGGCAGGCAAAAGTAAACAATGTTCACAGGTCCTGGTCATCTAATGAGAAGACAGCAATGGAGGCTGCTCTTGGAATGTCATATGCGGGTAAAAGGGCTATGGTTGCAATGAAACATGTAGGTCTAAATGTGGCTGCTGACAGTTTCATAAATTCTGCAATAACTGGTGTTAATGGTGGCCTGGTAGTAGTTTCTGCAGATGATCCCTCCATGCATTCCTCACAGAATGAACAGGATTCGCGTTTTTATGCAAAATTTGCCCTGATACCCTGTTTTGAACCGTCAAACCAGCAGGAAGCCTATGAAATGATTTTTGATGCATTTGACGCCTCTGAAAAATATAAAACTCCTGTTCTTTTCAGGATCACTACCCGTCTTGCGCATTCGAGATCAAGTGTAGTTTTAAAAGATTCCATACCTCTTAAAAAAATGTCGTTGCATGCAGATCCTGTTCCGTTTGTTTTGCTTCCGGAAATTGCCAGGAAGCGATATAAAGACGTTTTATACGTATATGATAAGTTCTGGTACGATCTCAGGGTG